>JBFILE010000032.1:0-18012 GCA_041599855.1 Thermoplasmatota archaeon | reverse complement strand
CCTCATCGTCGTGGGGCGGGCGGGCGTCGCCCTTCATCGTCGTGGGGCGGGCGTGGACCGGCGCGTGTCATCCCTCATCGTCGTGCAGCGGCAGACCCAGGGCACGCTACGCCGGGGGGCCCCCGTAAGGGCCTCCGTCGCCGACCAACGAGAAGACGAGCGCCCGTCGCCGGGGGGGCCGGCCGGTGCTTTCGAAGCGCCCGCTTGGAACGTCACAGGGCAATCGACGATTCCCGTCCGAACCCCGCCAAGTGTGCACCGTGACCGCACAAACGGTCGATGCCGCCCGAGGGGCACCTATCGTCGGTTGTCGATATTGCCGTTCGCACGCGGAGAAAGCCTCAAGACCGAAACGAGGCTTGTCGAGAAACGTCCCTCGGCGAACGCGAGCGTGCATCCTCATCGTGCACCCCTTTGCCCCCCGGGGAGGACTGTCCCCATGACCATGAAAGAAGTGTCCATCCGGATCGGTGGCGCCGCCGGCGACGGCGTGGCGTCCACAGGCGAGATGTTTGCCAAGACGTGCTCCCGGAGCGGCCTGCACGTGTACGCGTACAACAGCTACCAGAGCGTGATCCGTGGCGGCCACGTGTGGTACCAGATCCGCGCGGCCGGAGACAAGGTCCTCTCGGTAGGCCAGCACGCCGACATCGTGATCGCGTTGAACACCCAGACCGTGGACGTTCACCTGCCGAACATCCGCCCCGGCGGCGCGCTGATCTACGACCCCAAGAAGGTGAAGTGCGACGAGGCCGCCGTCCCGGAAGGCGTGCGCCTCGTACCGATCCCCGCGCAGGAGATCGCCAAGGAGTTCTCGTCGAACCCGATCCTCGCGAACACGGTCGCCCTCGGCGCGGCCATGGAACTCATCGGCGCGGACTTCAACGTGTTCTCGTCCGTCATCCAGGACCAGTTCGGCCACAAGTCCCAGAAGATCGTGGACGCGAACGTGGGCGCTGCGAAGAAGGGCTGGGACCTGGCCGCGGAATCCGTGGGCCGGCTCGACTGCGAGCTCCCGTGGCACGACGAGCGCCGCCCCATCATGACGGGCAACCAGTCGATCGCGCTCGGCCTCATGGCGGGTGGATGCAAGTTCTATTCCTTCTACCCGATGACCCCCGCAACGAGCATCGGCCAGTTCCTTGCCGAGGAAGGCCCCGAAACGGGCATCGTGGTCAAGCAGGCGGAGGACGAGATCGCCGTCATCAACATGGCCATCGGCGCCGGGTACGCTGGCGCTCGCTCCGCATGCGCGACGTCGGGCGGCGGCTTCAGCCTCATGGTGGAAGCCCTCGGATTCGCGGCCATCACGGAGACCCCGGTGGTCGCCATCCTGTCCCAGCGCGGCGGCCCGTCCACAGGGCTTCCGACGAAGACGGAGCAGGGCGACCTGAACCTGATGTTGGGCGCCGGCCAAGGGGATTACCCGCGCATCATCCTCGCACCGCGGAACGTGGAGGAAGCGTTCTACGAGGCCGCGCGGTCCCTTAACCTCGCGGAACAGTACCAGATGCCGGTGATGCTCGCGAGCGACCTGCTCCTCTCGGAGCACATGGAGACCACCTCCGATCTGGACATGAACGTCCCCATCGAGCGCGGCCACCTCATCACGGACGAGAGCGGGCTCGAAGGCGAGAAGTACCTCCGCTACAAGATCACGGACACGGGCGTGAGCCCGCGCGCGATCCCCGGCATCGTCGGCGCCGAGCACATTGCAGGGTCCGACGAGCACGACGAGGACTCGACCCTCGTGTCGGACGTGCGCTCCGGTCTCCCGGAAGCCGTCCAGGTCCGCATCGACCAGATGGACAAGCGCTGGCGCAAGCTCGAGGTCGTGGCCGAGCGCGAGATGCGCCCGCCGGAACTCTACGGGCCCGCCAGTGCCCCCCTCACCCTCGTGTACTGGGGCTCCACCCAGGGCACAGCCCGCGAAGCCATGGCGATGCTGAAGGCCGAAGGAATCGAAGTGAACGCCCTCGAATTCATGGACGTCTACCCACTGCCGGCGGACAAGGTCCTCGACACGCTGAAGGCCCGCCAGTTCACCTTGTTCGTGGAAGGAAACCAGACCGGGCAATTCCAGGGACTCATCCGCCGCGAAACCGGGTTCTGGCCCGACGACTGGTTCCGCAAGTATGACGGGGAACCCATCTGGCCCGAGGAGATTGCGGCGAAGGTGAAGGAGTGCCTCAAGAACGGGGCGCCGAAGAAGACGGAAGCCGGGATCCCGGTCTCCGGAGGTGGTGCGTGATGGCGACACCGGTTGCAGCATTCCGACTCAAGGGCACGATGCCCACATGGTGCCCCGGCTGCGGCGACTACGCCGTCCTCGCCGGGGTCCAGAAAGGCCTCGCGGAAGCGGGCAAGACCCCGAGCGAATGCGCCATCGTGAGCGGAATCGGCTGTTCCTCGAACCTGCCCCATTTCCTCAAGGCGTACGGCATGCACACCCTCCATGGGCGATCGCTGCCCGTGGCGACCGGCCTCAAGCTTGCGAATCCGGACCTCACGGTCGTCGTCACCGGCGGCGACGGGGACGGGTACGGCATCGGCCAAGGCCACTTCATCCACTCGATGCGCCGCAATCTCGACCTCACGTACATCGTGATGAACAACGAGATCTACGGCTTGACGACAGGACAGACGAGCCCGACGAGCATGATCGGCATGGAGACGAAATCCACGCCGTACGGGAACATCGAGCACCCCGTGAACCCGCTGGGCCTCGCCCTCATGAGCGGAGCCACCTTCGTGGCGCGCGGATTCTCCGGCGATGCAAAGAACCTCGCCGAGATCATCCGGCAGGGCGTGCAGCACAAGGGCTTCTCGCTCATCGACGTGTTCAGCCCGTGCGTCACGTACAACAAGCTCAACACCTACGACTGGTTCCGGGAGCGGTTGTACAGTCTTGAAGCGGAAGGGCACGACACCTCCGACTTCGACGCGGCGATCCTGAAGTCCGTGGAAGCCGGCCGCATGGGTGACCGGATCGGGTATGGCGTGTACTACCAGACGTCGCGCCCCACGTACGAGGAGGGCGACATCGCGCTCCGCGACCACGGCGCCCCTGTGAAACAGACCCTCGGCATGACCGAGTCCCAGCAGAACAAGGTCAAGCAGATCTTCCTGTGAGCCTTGGGCGGGCGGGGCGTTGCCCCCACCCCCTCCCCGGAACGGGGCCCGTGGTGCCCTCGTCCCGGGGTCCGTTTTTCTCCATCGCCCGGAGTTCCCGGCGCAAGCGATCAAGTGCCCCGCGGCCCGAGGATGGGTCATGCGCCGGATCGTTTCCCGTTCCTTCCTCCTTGTGGCCTTCGTGCTCGTGATCCCACTCGCGCTTGCCGCGGCCGGGTATGCCCTCGTCCGGGCCGCCGCGACCCGCCCGAAGGTGCCGCTGCGCACCTCGTGAACGTGGGACCGCGCGGGTTACCCGGTCAACGGGTCCACCGCAACCTTATTAGTCTCCAGAAGTGACTCGCGGCACGAGGAGGCATGAGGTCCCTGCAGTCCATCGTCCCCCGCGTCGTCGCCGCGGCGCTCGTTGTCGCATTCGTCCTACCGGTCGGTGCCCAAGCCGCATCGAACGACGTCACGTTCTACGGCCACGTGTTCGGAACCGGCGTCTTCGAGCCGAATCCGTCGAACACCCAGTTCCCGTGGGGCGAGGAGGACATCGCGACGTCCCTCATCCCGGAGGAACCCGGATGCAGCCCCGCGACGTTCGAGTGCGAGAAGGACACGTACCAGAAGGTCTTCCTGTATTCCACGGCCGGCCCCGTGACCATCAAGGGCCGGCGCGAACTCGATTATTCCAAGCTCCACAACGAGTACGGCCTCACCGAGGACATTCTCCTCGACACGTCGAAGGAGGTCAAGGCGACGCTGTACGCAACCCCCGCAAGCGCCCACGCATGGCCCCACTACAGCCGGGATACGCCGTGCCCCATCCCCACGGATGACCCGCCCGCGAATGTGCCGTGCGTGTACCCGTACTGGCGCTGGCATGCGGGCGTCAGCCCCGATTGGCAGTTGACGGCCACCCTCGTCTACATGAATCTCGGCGATCACGGGGAAGGCGCCTCCGAGCAGCCGCCCGTGGGCGACAAGTGGCTGGATGAGGACTACACGGTGGTCGCGAGCGGCGAGATTCCGCCCACGACCACCACCCATCTCGACGGGTACGCCGATGCGCCCCGCGTGTGGAAATTCGACGTGAACCTGGGGAACCCGGTCATCGACCGTATTCCCCGGGAAGCGAACTTCGTCATGGTGTTCAGTTGGCACAATGTGGTCGCAGGCGGGGAGTACGCCGTGCCCACAGCGCGCATCAACTCGGGCGAGTTCTTCCCGACGAGTTTCACGATGCCGGTGAAGAACCCGTTCACCGTCGGCGTCGTCTACCCGCAGGAGATCTACGGCAAGCTCGTCATCACCGGGATCATCGGAACGCCGTGGGGCAGCTACGACATTGACCCCGAGAGCGTGGCGCTCACCATCACAGATGACAAGGGCCGCGAAGTCGAGGCAACGTCCATCGAGCGCGTCGCGAGTTTCTCCGTCGCCCACGGCGGCCACTACAAGCCGGTCAACGTGACCTACGTGTGGGATCACCGCGCCGACGACCTCAAACCCGGCAAGTACGCGGCCACGCTGCAGGCGAAGAACTACCAGCACAGCGCAACCGACGAGACGACCGCGACATTCGAAGTGGACGCCGCGGGCCGCATCGTGAACGTTGTTGTCGGGAAGAAGGAAGGCGCGACTGTGGACCTGGATGCCGTCGCGGGCGCCACCGCCAAGGTCCCGGGCGATGATTCCTCCACGCGCAGCGACGATGCGCCGGAATCCTCCGGCTCGGGCGCCGTGCCGTTCCTCCCTCCGCTTGTCGGTGGATTCGTCCTCATCCGCACCTGGAGGAATCGCCGATGATCCGAGCCCCCCGGACCCTCATGCTCGTGGTCGCCATTGCGGGCCTCATCCCCCTCGCCGGCTGCTTCGGAAGCGATGAACCGGACGCGGTCGTCGTTGAGGAGAAGCCGACCATCAAGCTCACGGAAAGCGTGGTGGCGCTCGCTCAATCGAAGCCCCTCGACTTCACGTTCCCGCTCCAGAAGGCATTGCCCGTCGCGCGCACCTATTTCAACGGCACGATCGGCGCCGAATCAGCCGCATCCGTCGAATCGCAGGGCGACCGTGGCGGCACGAGCTACAACACCGTCATCGTCGAGTACGACGTCGCGAACCTGATTCCTGCCGGGCAACCGGCGCTCGTCGACATCCAGTTGACGTGGAACAACCGGCCGGGGGAAGCCGCGGACCTCGACATCGTCGTGGACCTGCCGGGCACCCGCACCCATGAATCGCGCGCGTACTATGACGAGTGGTCGTGGACCTTGCCGGTCGAGATCCGGAATGTCGCCACGGTCGGCGTCGCAGGCGCCCCCCACATGGTGGGCGTGCAGGCGGCGAACGGCCGCATCCTCCCCGTCGGAGGATTGGCGTACAGCCTGCAGGTGTCCGTCCACTATGCGAAGAACGTGCTCACTCCGGGCGTACCGTACGCGGTGACGGTTCCGGCGAACGCGAGCGGCCTCGTCTTCGAGAGCGTGAAGTTCGCGGGCGACACCCACGTGGCTGCGGAATTCATCGTGGTCAGCCCCGAAAACACCATGGTGTCGCATCACGAGTTCAACGACCTCGCGGTGCCGACCGAGAGCCTCTACGTGCCCGTGCCCGGACCGGGCGAGTACGTCATCTACATCCCGCACATGTCCCACGGCTTCCTGCGGGTGTCCGCGGATGCGCCACCGGACGTGCGGGAAGCGCGCGTCCTGAAGATGGCATGGGAATCCCTCGTGCTCCTGTCGGATGCCGCGGCACCCGGAGTCGCCGAGCACGAGGTGTACGACCAATCCACCGCGTACACGGAGGGAACGAGTGTCGCATTCAACCTGGATACCGCATTCCCGCTTGAGGTCCGGCCGTTCATCCAGGGAGCGAATGTGGCCACGGGTGACGTGGACCTCCGCGTGTCGTCCCCGGCGGGGCAGGTGGCCCGGTACCACAGGGCCCTCCGCTACGACGATGACCGGGGGCGCATCGGATTCACCGACGAGACGGATGCGCGCGAGAACGCATTCCACCCCGAGAATCTGATGCGTGGCGCGTACGTGCTGAGCGCCGCGGTGAACGGCCAGAACGGCGAGATCGGTGTGCGCGTGCTCACGTTCCAGCGGTGAGGGGTCGGTTCGCGGTGTGCGGGAGGCCCCTGTTCGCAGGAGGCTTCCCGCGCGTCGCGCGGCGCGCGAGGCAGGACGCGTTCGCGCCACGCGGGTGCTGGCCGAGTGGAATCAATCACTGTCAGCCGCGGGCCGCTCCCGTGCGCGCTCAGGGGAGGATCGCCAGCGCGGGCCCGCAGGCGAACGCGTCGTCGCGGGTTCCTGCCGCGCTGTTGATTGCGTACGTGCAGTGGGAACCGGACCCACCTTCGCTCCGCATGAAGCGGATCGCGGTAGGTTCCGTCCCGGCATTGGACTCCAGGAAAAGGTCGTGCTGCCGGGATTCGACTCCCGAGGATGTTGATGCGGAGTCCTCGTAGATCAGATCAGCCTGCATGTCATCCGACCGGTACCGCGCGGTGAGGGCGTGGGTTTCCCCCTCGGCTTCGCCCGCGACCCAGCACGTATCGTCCTCTTCGATGAGGATCATGGTGTCGCGGTCACCGATGCGGATGCTTTCGCGCGTGGCGGCGAATCCGTAGTCCCCTTCGCATCCGGGGCCGGTTTCGTGATGGTCGATGCAGAACAACTCGCCCGGATCGCATGAATCGGTGGCGAGCGCGGGTGATGCGAACAGGGTTGACAGGACGAGGCTTGCGAGAATCGTGATGGATCGGATCGCAGACATGGGGAGATACCAGTTGCAGCGGGGCCGATCCCACGTGTTATCGATTGTTGCAAATAGCAACCTGAGTGCAACACCTGCCGATTTGATTCCACATATTCGGGAATGCCGGCTGGAACAGGGATGACTCTGGAAGGTGAACAAGCCGCGTCCGACGCCGACGGCAGGCGCAGGCGGTCGAAGCGACCCGTTTCATCGTGCGCTGTCCCGGCCTTCATGGTTGTGTCATTTGGCCATGAGGGTGCCACTGCGACCGGCACCTCGGAACGACGAAATGGCTCAGTCGCCCTTCCCCGCCCCCGCGGCCCGCGGGGATTCTTCGCCGGCCGATCCCTTCGCCTCCTCCTTCGGACCGCCCTTGCCGGCCGGCTTGCGTGCGCCCGTTGCGGCGCCGCCCGACCGGGGGGATCGGCCCTCGCCCGCTTTCGGGCCGGCCCGTTTCGACGACCCGGATTCCCGCAAGTTCTCGATGGCGTCGCGCCAGTGGTGGTCAATGGCGTTGAGGGCGTCCGGGTGGTCGATGAACCGCTCCTTGGGCACGGCTTCAAGGAGTTCGCGCAGGGGGACCGTCGCGCCATTCCCGAGGGGAATCTTCCAGCCGCCCACTTTCTTGTCGAGGTCCTTCTTGCCGGCGGGGAAATCCGCCAGGCCCAATGCGGCTGCGACCTTCGCGGAGCCTTCACGATGCTTCGGCACGGGGTCCACGTTCTCGATCTGTTTCACGCGAGCGTCACCGCACGTCCCTCGTTGCCGGAGGTATTTGTGCGTGATGCATACGATTGCCGACGGGTGCACGGGAGGGCCCCTGGCGCCGGCGGGTTGGCTGCGCCCTTGTTGGAGGGCGGCATGGACCCATCGAGTTCCGGGACGGCTACGACCGCACCCTCAGAAAACCGCGCCCACGGACGGCTGACTCAGGAAATGCAGGTCGAAGAAACGAACCGCATTCTCCCCCAGCGCGACCGGGGACGCATCCGGGTCGAGGGCGCAAAGGAGGCACGCCCGCAGCATGAGGCCGGCCGCAGCATCCGCCATGACGCGGCCGAGGGCCGCCGCGTACGTGACCTCGTACCCGGTGGCATCCATGACACGGGCGGCGTGACCGAGGGTGTGGTCCCGCTGCAGGATGAAGTGCAGGTGATCCCCGAGGACACGCATGGTTTCCGCGGGCAGCGCGAACGGGTCGAGGTCCGTGTACGGGACGAGGATGTCCGCGGCCCCCTTCCCGGCCACCGTGATGGGCGTGGCCGCGATGGCGACATCGTCAGCGACGAAGCCCCACCATTGGGCAGGGCCATCGGCAACCGGCACCACGAACAATGGCATCCCGGCTTCTTCGGCGGTGAACGATTCACGCGCGAGTTCGGGAAGGATGTCGCGGGCGATGATGGGCCGTTCCCCGACGCGCAGCGCGTCTGCGAGGGCTTCCTTCAGCCGGTCGCCGCGCACATGGCCGTCGGCGAGCACAAGGTAGAACGCGGCGAGTGCATGGGGGTCGACAAGCCCGCCGACGACGCCGTCCATCTCCTTTCGCGTGAGGGTCGGATCCGGCTCTTCGAGGACCTGGAGGCGGCGGCGGAATTCGCGCCAGTTGGCCTGTGCCACCGCAATGGCCTCGTCACCGGCACCTGCATGGGCGGCTTCAAGGGCGTCCGCCGCGATCTGGTCAACGGGCACCGTCGGGACCCCCGGGACGCGGTGGCTCGCGAATAGTCCGGGGCATGCGAGGTTCACGGTCGCCTGGAGACGCTCGCCGGCGTGCACATGGACGGGGAAGGCGCGGCACATGCGGGGGCGCTCCCCGTACGCGGTGCATGCGTGGGCGGAATCCAACGCGGCGCATGCGCTCCCGGCAGTGTTGAGGCGGATGCCACGGGAGCCGTCCGCGCGTGAGACGAGGAGGCTTTCGACCGTTCCGCCGGCCGGCTGTTCGCCCGGGTCGAGTCCGGGGCTCGTGGCACAGCAGAAGCCGCAGCCTGCGAGGCAGGCGAAGCGGGTGGAGGCGGGAGCAACGACTGCGACGGGGGGCACGAAGCGGGCCACGCGTCGCCGCCCTTAAAAGGAACGCGGAGGGGCGTGGCGGGTTGGCTGCCCCCACGCACTGGCTGCCGCTGGGCCCGATGGGAAGAAAAAAACGAGGGGCCAAGGGCCCCTCAACCTACTTCAAGGGGCTCGATGGCCCCTCAGCGATTCGGAGGGCCGCGATGCCCCCATCCTGTTCCACAGGGGCATCGCAAGGCCCCATCGTGGTCCACAGGGGGCCGCAAGGCCCCCATCCTATTCCAAGGGGCCCCGATCGGGCCCCGCTGTCTTCACCGCCCGATCAGGCGGGGATTTCGCCCACGACCGGCGGGTCGTATTCTTCGGGGCGGGGGTCGATCACGTTGGGCAGGGCGTCACAGTCGTAGTTCGACGGTGTCGAGCAGGCCCGTTTCGGGTCGGAACCCGAGTTCTGTTCAACGCCGTCGTTGAACCCGTCGTTGTCGTCGTCCGTGTCGCCGGCATAGAGGCCGTCGCCCGACGCGTCGTCCGGCGTACCGTCGCCGTCCGTGTCGAGGGGCGTGTCGGCCGCGTCCTTGCCGTTGGTTCCGTACGAGGATTCCATGGCGTCGGTGTAGCCGTCACCATCGTCGTCGTCGTCACCCACGTAGAGGCCGTCGCCGGAGTCCTCGTCCGGGGTGCCGTCGCCGTCCGTGTCGAGGGGCGTCACGGCAGCACTCTTGGAGTCGGTGCCGTACGATGCTTCCATGGCGTCGGTGTAGCCGTCGTTGTCATCGTCGTCGTCGCCGATGAAGGCGCCGTCGCCGGAGTCGTCGTCGGGCGTTCCGTCGCCGTCCGTGTCCACGGGGGTGCTTGCCGCGGATTTGGTGTCCGTGCCGTACGAGGCTTCCATGACGTCGGAGTAGTTGTCCGCGTCATCGTCCGTGTCGGCGTTGTCACCGATGCCGTCGTCATCGGTGTCGATGGTCTCGGCAGGGTCGGTCGGGAAGGCGTCCACGTTGTCGTTCACACCGTCGCCGTCCGTGTCCACGTTCTTCGGGTCCGTGCCGAGAGCGGCTTCCTCATCATCGGTGAGGGTGTCGTTGTCGTCATCGCTGTCGCACGCGTCGCCGCCATCGTCAGCGCCGTCCGTGTTGGTCTGGTCACCGTTGGGGATGAGCGCACAGTTGTCGAGGCCGTCATTGACGCCGTCGCCATCCGTGTCGGGGTTCAACGGGTCGGTTCCGTTGGCGGTCTCATCATCATCGGAGACGCCGTCACCGTCGTCGTCCGTGTCGGCAACGTTGCCGATCCCGTCGCCGTCCGTGTCGGTGTCTTCCGCCGGGTTCAGCGGGAAGGCGTCGTCACCGTCGAGGGTGCCGTCGTTGTCGTCGTCGGTGTCTTCGCCGGCATCCTGGCAGCCGTCGCCATCGTTGTCGGTCGACAGGTTCGCGGTCCAGCCGGTGTCGCCGACGGGGCACTCATCCACGTCGTCCGCGACGCCGTCGTTGTCGTCGTCGGTGTCTTCACCGGCGTCTTCGCAGCCGTCACCGTCGTGGTCCGTCGTCGAGGACGAGGTCCAGCCGAGGGTTCCGGTCGCGCACGCATCGGACACGTCGGCAACGCCGTCGTTGTCGTCGTCGTCATCCTCGTCCGTGTCGCGGCAGCCGTCACCGTCGAAATCGGTTCCGGCGTTGGAGGTCCATCCGAGGGCGCCGGTCGCGCAGAGGTCAGCGGAGTCGGCGACGCCATCGTTGTCGTCGTCCGTGTCTTCGCCGGCATCCTGGCACCCGTCGCTGTCGTGGTCCGTGGAGCCGTTTGCGTCCCACGCGGTGTCGCCGGTGGCGCACGCGTCGACATCGTCGGCAACGCCGTCGTTGTCGTCGTCGAGGTCTTCGCCGGCGTCTTCGCAGCCATCGCCGTCGTGGTCGGTTCCGGCACCGGACGTCCAGCCGAGGGTACCCGCCGCGCACGCGTCGCTCGCGTCCGCGACACCGTCATTGTCATCGTCCGCGTCTTCGTCGCCGAGGTCGCGGCAGCCGTCGCCGTCGCGGTCGGTGGACGCATCGGAGGTCCAGCCGGTTTCGCCGGCGGAGCAGGCGTCCGCGAGATCGAGGACGCCGTCGTTGTCATCATCGTCGTCGCAGGCGTCACCGAGGGTGTCCCCGTCGGTGTCGGCCTGGGAGGCGTTGGAGATGGAGGGGCAGTTGTCGACACCGTCACCGGCGCCGTCATCGTCCGTGTCCGCGAGTTTGGGGTCGGTGCCTTGACCGGCCTCGTCGACGTCGAGGACGCCGTCGTTGTCGTCATCCGGGTCGTTGGGCCAGATGTCGCCGCATTCGACGAAGTCGTCGCCGTCCGCCATGCCGTCGCCGTCGGTGTCGAGGGGCGTCGAAAGGTGGTTGCGGGAATCGGTGAACCGGCAGGCTTCCTCGCCGTTGGACCAGCCGTCACCATCGTGGTCCTGGGGGTTGTGGGCCGCGCTCACGGGGCCGAGGACCGAGTAGATGTGATTCGTGAAGATGGACGCAGAGGTGATCTCGTCCTCGTTCGTGTATCCATCGCCGTCGAGGTCATCGTCGCGGGGGATCTCGAGGATGAACTCGTCGGCGTCGGCGATGCCGTCATCGTTCTTGTCATCGATGAGGGCGAATGCGTCACCGTGGCGCACGAACTTGGGGTTCGCGACATAGACGGTTCCCGCTTCCTGGGACTCGCCGGCCACAGTCACCTGGACCGTGTACGTCCTGTCACCATTCGGGGAGAACACCAGCTGGAACGGTCCGATCACAATCGGAATGTCCGGGCCGTTGCCGGCTTCGTTCACGGGCTCGATCTGCCCGTAATTGTCATCCAACGCAGACATGGCACCGGCAGCGGGGAAAACTGCGGAGAATAGCGCCATCGTCACGCAGATTGCCATCTTCTGTTGAGGGGTCAATCGCATCGTGCTTCCTTCTGGGCCGTGATGGCTCGGACAACCGGACCGCTCCATGATGAAGGAGCCCCCCGCTCAAGCCACCAACCCGGACGACCAGATGATCAATGAGCCAAATATGTTTCATCGGACTCATATGCAATCGCGATGCCAACGATCACCCGTGCCGTCCGCCGCCTTGGACGCCAATCATGAACGAGGCCTGCGCGTGGGCTGGAGAGTCCACACCGCGAATGCCCCGGCCGCCGCAAGGAACAGCAGCGCAGCAGACGGTTCGGGCGTCGGGTATGCTGGGGAAGGCTCCGCGAACGACAGGTTGCTCAGGGCCGTATCGAGTGTCCACGAGGTCGATGGTGCCGGGCCCACCCGGAACGCCAGATAATGGTTCGCGGGCACGGTGAACGTGAATGCTGCCGTTCCGTAATAGGTCCCGTCCGCAGGGGATGGGTCCCCAATGGAATCGGAAATTGCCACACTGCCGCGTCGGGTGAACGGACCACCGGGAGCCCACGACCCCACGTCGACCGTGGGACTCGCGACCACTCCCGAGATGGTGAGGTTCACGTGGAACGGCGTGGTGACGAATGCCACGTCCGCGATGGCGTCATGCCGGGCGATGAAGGTACGCGCGGTGCCACCGAAGAACGTGGGTGCGGCACGGGGTTCACCGGCTGCGGCGTTGGTCATCAGGAGATTCGTGACCCCGAATTCGTCGGGATGGTTCGCGGTCGTCAGATCAAAATGGGCCGCGGCATGACCGGCTTCCGCAACCGGCACAATGGCGGCAAGGAGAATTGCCGCCACCACGACCATTCTCCCCATGGATGATTGATCGTATCGCCGATATAAAAACAGGCGTGTGGGCGCCTGCCGCTCGCGGCGGCCACGGATGCCGGCATCAACACTGCCGGCCGCGTGCGGGGCCCGAGTCCGTCGGTCGGAACCAGTCGTGGCGCGGGGATGGATCCGCCGGCAAGGCAGGCGGAGCATCCGGCACTTGCCGACTGCCCCGGCAGGCGCGCCGGCCCTCGACCTGTTGGGCATCAGAGGACCCGGATCAGGAGGTCCAGATCGGCAAGCTCCATGGGCGCCACGTCGATGCCGTCATTGTTGACGAATCCCGGGAACGCCACGGACATGTAGGCTGCAAGGGTGCCCGGGATGCTGCCACCGGGGAGGAGGATCGCGTCCTGTGACCATGCGTACGATTGGCCGGTGTCGCATGTTGCCACTTCCATGCGGAGGGTGGCTTGGGTCGTTCCCGCAAGGATGACGGCGCCGGTTCCTTCGGCGCGCGGGTCGATGTGGTTGTAGTTGCGAAGGAGCAGTGTGCCGGGGAGCCATGTGTTCCCTTCGATGGGCAGCACGATGACCGTGGATGCGGCGGCCGGGGCGCATGAGGGCAGGTACTCGCCGAGGGCATCTTCGCCGGAGTAGTCGTTGGGATCATCCACCGCGCCATAGCGGTATGGATTCTGGCACGGACCGCCTGCGCGGGTCGCTTCCTCGCGGGGGCAGGCGTCCCCGATCCAGCCGTCGCCGTTGGCGTCATGGAACCAGCCCGAATGGGAGACGGCGGTGAGGATACCGGGAGCCGTGTTGCGTTCCGCGCCGGATCGCGTCCCAGCACTCCAGCCCACGTGGTTGTACAGCGGGTGGCCGATGCTCTCGTCATTGGGAAGCACGACGTTGGGCACGCCGGTTGCGAGGCGCATCTGGAGATCGAGGAACGGCCAGTAGTCGCTGCCGTAGTCGCAGCCGCAGGCGTTCTCGAAGCCCCAGCCGGGGGACAGGCGATCATCCTGCGGGCCGATGAATGAGTCCACGGTCGCCCGCGTGCCGTCCTCCTCAAGGTCGCGGGCCGTCGCGGCGAGGTCCTGATCCAAAGCGAGGACCATGGCACGCGCAGGCGCCATGACGGCCAGGTACAAGGCCTCGATGTCGGGGCTGACTGCGCGGTACACGTCCACATCCCTCAGTTCGTCGGGACCAGCGAATGGCGGGTCCAGCACGTACCCTTCCGCGGTCGCGGGGGCGGGGCGCGCGTTGGCGACCGTGAGGATGGAGGTGGTCATGAGGAACCCGTCATCGGCGAACGTGGTGAACCAGCCGTTGCTGTTGATCCAGATCTCGTCGCCCGTGTCGCCGCCGTCGGTGTGATCCGCATACGCGAAGTCGTGGGCGCGTCGCGAAGGATCCTCGAAGGCTCCGAAGGTCCGCAATCCGCCTTCGAGCCGGAGCCCGTGCCCACCTTCGGCATCCAGGATGGAGTCCCGGCATTGGTGGAGGGTGACGACGCCGGTGGGGCGGCAACCGGAATGGGGGTTCGACGGGTACGCCCAACTGACCATGATGAGGCCGGCGGTTCCGTCCGCTTCCCCGTGGTGCAGGAATTCATCGGAGGGTGAGTCCGCGTTCGCACGCTGATCATCGATGACGCCATCAGCGTCAAGGTCCGACCAGCGGCCGTACCATGCGAGGAATCCGCCGGCAACCGTGGGATAGATGTGATCCGCGCCCACGGCATTCGCGAGAATGCCGTTCGGTCCGAAATGGCTGCTCGGGGTTGCGCTTGCGTAGAAGGAATTGAGGACGAATCCGTTTCCGTCGCCGGCGGTGGTGCCGAAGGTTGCGACCCGGTCGGAAAGTCCGGCGCCGGGGGCGCCCTGCGGCATGACACCTTGGCCGTCATCGAATCCGGCGACGCTGGCCTGGAGCCCGAGGGTTCCTCCGGTGGCGCCGTCGACCCGGGCGAGGGTGAACGGGCCTGCGACCGCAACGGGGGTCACGAGGATGAGTACGAGGGATGCGATGACGACGGATTTCAACTTGGCCATGATGCTCGGAGCCCCCGGGCGATGCGTTCCAAGCGTCGACCCAACCATATAACCCATTCCCGGTCTGACTATGGTTTCAGGAAGATGCAGGGAGGGGGCCTTTCCTGGATTGATTTTCGCCGCATCGCGGGGGGCCGGTGACGACCCCCCGAAAGAGCCATGGTGCCGTGCCGGCTTCCCGCCGCGTGGACTCCATCCAGGCGCGTCTGATGCTTCTCGGTCACCTTTTCCGGTCATCGATACCGTCCCTCGCGACGGTCACGCCGGAAGGGAAGGCGGCACTTTTCGCGGCGCTGGAACGAGGCGCCTGGGCCCTCGATGAGGAACTTTTCAGCGAAGCTGCGGAGGGCACGGCACCGGAGGCGGAGTGGATGGACGAATTGGCCGCACGCGCCGAGGTCCGATCCATGGTCGCGGCATCAGTCCGGGCTGCGGATGCGGCATCTCACGGCGGCACGTCTTCCCCGAGCAACCGGTAGAGCCCGGCAACGTCCTCGCTGGCGAGGTAGCCCACGTCGCCGAAGAACCAGACGCGGTACCCGGTTGCCGCGATGCCGTCCGCGGCATCGAGGGGCCCGCACTGCGCTATGCCGGTGGCGTTGGTATGTGCTACACAAGCCAGGTCCCGGTCTGCGTAGAACCCGACAAGGCGGCCGGCGATGGGAATGCCGGTGGCTTCCTCTTCGAGGAGGGCTGAGAACGTGGGGGCACGGACGCCGGCGCCATCGCCGAGGATCGGGTCCGCGGTGATGCGCGTCGCAACCGGCGGCAGGAACCGGACGAGGGTGGCGTCGTACACACCGCCGGAGTGGGTCGATGTCGGGCCTCCCACGGTGGGATGGTTCGTGCTGGACGAGTGTCCGACGATGGTGACGATGCGGTTCGCGTCCACGGCGATGCCGTTCCCGTAGTCGGATCCGCTGCCTCCGACGAGGGCGGAGTAGTCGATGTCGGTGAGGTCGGCCTGGAGTCGGACGACGAACGCATCGGTGACTCCGCGGAGAGGTTGGAGGCTGCCTTTCGTTGGGAAATTGGACGACATGGTGTAGCCGGTCACGTGGACGGCACCGACGCCGTCGACGGCGAGGCCGCGCACGTACTCGTAGCGGGACCCGCCGAGACGCGTGCCGTGGCGCATGTCGGAACCGTCCGATTCCAACGCGAGGACGTATCCGTCGCCTTGGCCCCGGATGACGGGCTGGAATGCGTCGGGGGAGGTGGCGAGATCGGGGCTTGTCGTGGCCCCGCCCACGTAGATCAGGCCGCCAGGGCCTTCCGCGATGGCGCTTGCGAGGTCGTTGGAACCTCCGCGGATGAACGTGGCGAAGAGAAGGGTCGAAAGGTCGGGCGAAAGGCGTGCGGCAAAACCGTCGGAGAGTGCGCCCTTCGTGGGACTCCAGGCCCCGCTCGTCGCAGGGAAGTCGGGGGCCATGGTGGACCCCACCACAAGGAGCGTGCCGTCGGCGGCGACTGCGAGGTCCGCGACGAAGTCTGCATGGAGGGCCCCTCCGAGGTAGGTGGACCGCGCGATGGACCCGTCGGGAGCGACGGTCGTGATGAAGCCGTCCGAGTTCCCGGGGCGCACGGCCTGGAATCCGCCGAGGGCGGGAAGGTCGGTGCTGGCCGTGGCACCGGCGAGATGGAGGGTGCCGTCGGGGGCCGTCGCGACTGCGAAGGTGAAGTCGTCCCCGTTGCCGCCCGCGTAGGTGCTCGTGATGATGGATGCGCCGTCGGGGGTGAGGCGCATGGCGAAGGCGTCGTAGAAGCCGCCGGGGATCGACTGACCCGCGGCGACGAGGGGGAAGTCCGTGGAGTTCGTGTACCCGGCGAGGGCGATGTGGCCGGATGCGTCCACGGCCACGTCCATGCCGAAGTCGTGGCCTTCGCCGCCGAGGTATGTGGCGAAGTCGAGGGCGCCGGTGGCGGCATCCATCTTGAGGAGAATGGCCTGGACCTTGCCGGTGCCTGACGAGTGGGCCGACCCTTGGGTCGGGTAGTCGGGGCTCTGGGTCATCCCGGTGAGGATCGGGTTCCCGAGGGCGTCGACCGTGACCGCCTGCGCGGCGTCCACGAGGCTGCCGCCGCTGTACATGGCGCGGGAAATCACGGGGTCGATGACGAGGATGCGCGAGGGGTCGCGGGGGCCGAGGGCGAACCCGATGATGTCGCCGTCGAGGACGAAGGCAACTTCAATCGGGATGTGCCGGCCGCTTGCGTCGAGTTCGTACACGACGGGCGGGGACACGTGGAGATGTTCGCCGCGCTTCTCGACATGGAGTGCGCCGTCGTCGGCGAGGCGGAAGGCGTCCGCGTCGGGGAACGCGAACCTCGCCAGGGATGGGTCGGCGCCGGGGGCGAGGATGAAGTCGAATTGGATGAGACCGGTGTCCGTGGTACGGAAGGCAACATCGATGCCGGGTGCGATGCCGGGGAGGGTCAGGGTGCGGTGGAGGGGAGCGTCGCGGACCCATGCGGCCGGGTCGGCACCGTTGAGGTGGTGGATGCGTCCGGGGAGGCGTTCGCCCGCAACGGGCGACGGGAGGGCGGACGCGGTCGGGAAGGTAAGGGATACGGGAACGATTGCCCCCGGGAGTGCAGCAACGGGAGCCCCCTCGTCCGCGGGGAACGCGCCGGGCCCACGCCCGGGCACGGGTGCCGTGGTCGCGGTGGGGAGCGTGAGGCCCACGCGGTCGGGGAGGAAGGCGGCGCGGTAGCCGGGCGCGCGCGCAACGAATGTGACGGAGTCGCTCCATTGACCGACGTTGGCTTCGTAGCCGGCCAGGAGGGTTCCGAGGGTGGGCGGGCCGGCCGATGCGGCGTCGACACGATGGCCACCTGGGGTCTCCGCCCCGCCGGGGAACGTGGGCATGATGAGGAGCAGGACGATTGTGAGGATGGTTGCGGCGCGCACACTGAGTCCTCCGGACCGCTCTGTCTTGTTTCGACGGCATTTAAGCGTTCGAGCACCCCGCCGCGGGGTGACACTTCCGGGAGGGCGCCGTCGCGGGCCGGACCCCTGGTGGCTGGAGGTGGTCGCGACAAATGACATCACGCGCGGAT
Organism: Thermoplasmatota archaeon; assembly: GCA_041599855.1. Taxonomy (GTDB): domain Archaea; phylum Thermoplasmatota; class SW-10-69-26; order JACQPN01; family JAJPHT01; genus JBFILE01. The sequence continues at coordinate 297 of JBFILE010000032.1, read as the reverse complement.
GGGAGGGTCGATACAGGGGTCGGGGCGGTGGAACAGGAGGCCGCCAGGGACCGACCCCTCGAGGGGGCCGCATCGCGGCCTATGACAGTGCCGCCCGATACCGCTGCCGCCGCTGCTGCTGCTGCTGCCGCTGCTGCTGCTCGTGCCGGTTGTGTGCTGCTGCTGCTGGTGCTGGTGCTGGTGCTGGTGCTGGTGCTGGCGCTGGTGCAGGTGCTGATGCAGGTGCTGGTGCTGGTGCTGGTGGGGTTTAATTGCGCGGCCCGAAGTGGTGGTGGTGGTGGGGGTGGTGGTGGTGGT
>JBFILE010000031.1:0-18336 GCA_041599855.1 Thermoplasmatota archaeon | reverse complement strand
TTCGTCTTCGCGGCGCGGGCAGGTAAGCATCGTCGCGGCGCGGACGGGTGAGCATCGTCGCGGCGCGGACGGGTGAGCATCGTCGCGGCGCGGGCGGGTGAGCGTCGTCGTCGTCGTTGGGCGGGCGGTCAGGCGCAGTCGGTCGTCGTCGGCGGGCCGGGCAGTCGTCGTCGCACGAGCGGTCGACCACGCAGGAAGGCCCTCGAGGGGGCCCCGTCGAGGGCGGTGGGGACGCCGGGTGGGTGTCCGTCGACGAAGGGCAACCGACGCAGGATGCACGAATCTAATAGAGGAGGGGGCCAAATCCCGCCGTGTGGGCGCAACGGATGACACGGGACTGGCGCGCATCATCGATGACCTCGAACAGTCCGGGACAGCCACGCCGCGTGTGGCCGCGGCGATGCGCCGGGTCCCGCGCGCCGCCTTCCTCCCCCGCCCGGTCCGGCATGAAGCCGGCATCGATGCACCCATCCCCATCGGCGAAGGCCAGACGGAGAGCGCCCCCCACATGGTGGCGATGATGCTGTCGGCCCTTGATCTACAGCCGGGGCAGCGGGTTCTCGAAGTGGGCGGCGGCACCGGATACCATGCCGCGTGTGCGGCGGAACTCGTGGCGCCGGGTGGGCACGTGCATTCCATTGAATACCACGCGGCGTTGGCGGATCGCGCGCGGCGGGCCCTCGATGGGACCGGGCATGGGTCGTCGGTGACGATGCATGTGGGCGACGGGTCCGAGGGACTTCCCGGGTACGCGCCGTTCGATGCCATCTGGCTCGCGTGCGCGGCACCCGCCATCCCGCCGCCGCTCCTCGACCAGCGGGCTCCCGGGGCGCGGGTGGTGGCCCCCGTCGGGTCCCGCGGCATCCAGGAACTCGTCCTCGTGGAAATGGACCGGGGCCGCGACCGGACGCGCCCCCTTGGCGCGTGCGTCTTCGTGCCGCTTCTGGGCCGGTACGGATTCGAGGGCGCGGGCGCGCGCCCGGGCGGGTCGGATCCGGATGTCACGTGATCCCGGGGCACGCCGGAAATAGGTGCGAGTGCTGTTGGCCTATGATGGTTCCTGATTCCGCAGCAGCGACCGGCGCCGCCGGAACGCCCCCGCCCACCGATGAGGATGCCGCAGTGCTGGCCCGCATCCGGCGGCTCCGGCGCGACCGGGCGGGCGGGCGGCCCGCGTACTCCGTCCTTGACAATGCCACACTGGATCGCCTCGTTGCCTTGCGGCCGAGGACGCGGCGGGCCCTTGCCCGCGTCCCCGGCATGGGCCCGGCGCGGGTGGATGCGCTCGCGGATGACCTCCTGTCCATCCTTCGCGAGTTGCCGGACGCGGCACCGATCGATGTCCAACTCGCGCTCCCGAAACCCGTGCATCAGGACCTCGCGGCCGCGGCATGCGACGCCGGCCATTCCATCGAAACCGAGGCGGCGCTCGGGTTGGGGGTCTACGTGGCGACCCTGGATGCCGTGGAACACGTGGGATTCCGGAGGCAGCGGCGGCGGCGTCCTGAGTGAATAGCCGGGGGGACGCGCGCCGCGATTCCGCCCTGACGACGGCGTGGGCCCGGGGCGGGTTCGACGCCAGCGCGGTGCACCGAACCGGCGCCTGCTCAGGTCAGAAGGGTTATGCCTTCCTCGCGGCTCCGTGACGCCGATGGCTGACGGGAAGACGGCGCGTGCCGCGAAGGGAAGCAAGGGAACCTCGAAGAAGGCGGGATCCGCGAAGGCGACGAAATCGTCTGCCAAAACGGCGAAGGCTGCGTCCGCGAAGAAGGCGAGGGCCCCCGCAACCCCGGCCACATCCAATGCGTCCAAGGCTGCGAAGCGACCGGGCCCCGCCTCGTCCAAGGCCCGCGCCGCCGCGGCGTCGGGCCGCGGCGCGTCGGAACGGGCGGCACGGGCGGCGCGGCGCAAGGAGCCCACATTCCCGATTGCATACGTGAAGTATCACGACCACTGCTGGCTGGAGAGCAAGGAGCTTGCCCGCATCGAGACCGCGACCCCGTACGTGGTGGAGGAAAGCGGGTTCCTCATCGTGGAGAACGCCAAGTACGTGACCCTCGCCAAGGAGCGCTCGACCGATGGCGAGAAGGGCAAGGTCCAGTACGATGATGTGACCATCATCATGCGGAGCGACATATTGGATTTCCGCGTGTTCCCCATTGAGCCGGCGGTGCCGAAGCGGACGAGCACGGTGCGGCGCCGGCCCCGTTCCTCGTGAGTGGACGCGAAGCGGAGGAGGTGGCGGGCCCGTGGCCCCCGCGAACGGCGGCTCCGGTGACGGGCCCGGCCAGTGGGTGCCAACGCCACGACGCTCGACCCACCAGGGGTAGCCCCCAAGGTAACGCGGCGCGGGCGGCGGGGCCGGGTGCAGGTCGCGGCGCAACCGCGCCGCGGGTGGGCTGGCGGGGGCGCCAACCGGTTCACCCACCTCGCGACCCGCGTGGTTCCGCCACGTTGGCACCATCCCCTCCACCCCCCGTGCCGGATCCATGGCGGGCCGCGCCGGCTCGGCCTGTTGGCGTCGCCCTCTTCGCCGGGGTTGACGCGGTCGAGGAAACCATCTTATTTAGCGGGAGGGTGCTCGCCGGCCCGATGATCCCGGAGTCCACGAAGCGGGGCGCCATGTCCGGCCTTCTCGGTGTCGGCGTCCTTCTCGTGCTCGTGTCGTTCTTCACCACGTGGGGAGCCGCCGAGTTCCAGCAAGGCAGCTTCGTGAATGTCAACTACGATGTTCAGGTCGGGGGCGCGGACTGGTCGTTCCGGGCGTCCGGGTTCGGCATGAGCCAGAGTGACAGCGGCTCCTGCGACTGGTTCTCGGAACCCGACAAGAACGTGCAGGGCGAGAATCCGTGCGGCCCGGCGGATGGCGCGGACTTCGGCCATTTCCTCGTGAAACTCGCGCCGATCACGTTGGGCCTCGGCCTCGTTGCGGGGGCGCTGGCGCTGCTCACGTTCTTTGCGACCGACATTCCGGGCCTGCCGAAGCCGGAGCGCTGGCACCGGTACACGATCCCGAGCGCGGTGGCGGCGGCGTTGTTCACCCTGGGTTCGATGATTCTGCTCTTGTCGAACGTGGAGTCCTCCGTGCGCGGCGTGGAGGGTCTCGTGAACGAGGCGGGCGGCACGTTCGCCTGGGCAGGCGGCGTGGCGGCTCCCATTCTCGCCATGCTCGCCCTTGCCGGCGCGGCCGTGGTGGCCGTGATACCGGAGGGAGAGGACGCGGTGGCTGCCGTCGCGCGCATCGGGCTGGAGGATGACGCCTCGCCGGTTGCGCGGAAGCCGTCGAACGGCGGGTCCATGTTCAGCGGCGGGGGCGCCCATTCCCCGGCTTCCGGTTCGTCGGGTACGCGTGGGCCGCGGGACGCCTCCGCCGCTCGGGACCCGTACCGTTCGGACCCGGGCGCGGCGACGAGCGGGCACGGGTCCTCGTTCTCGGGGGCCTCGCAGGCACCGGCGGCCCGCGGGTCGCCGGACCCGTACGGCAGTGCCCCCGCGGTCGAGTCGAAGGCGGCAGCGGATGCGGAAACGGATTCGTACGGGACGCCGGCTGCAGCGCCGGGCGAGCCCGTGAAGGCGCTCCAATGCCCGCGGTGCAAGGTGCGCTTCGATGCGCCGATCCGGCGGCCGCTTTTCGTCAAGTGCCCGGAGTGCGGGAAAAGCGCCCTGCTCCATCAGTGAAGGCGCCGGCGCGGCGCCGTTGCGGCGGCCTCGATGGGTCCCCGCACGAGGTCGGCGCGGGGTGGGACGGCACGATCACGTCAAACGGCCTGTCGGTGAGCCCGGGCACCGGACGCGGGGGCCCCGGAGCGGGACCCATGATCGGGAAATCGGCGTGGAGGGAAGCGATCCCGAGCGCCGGGGGTTGACGGGGGAAACGGGGAGGTGAAAAAGAACGAGGCGGCCCCGGTGGGGTCGGGGCCGCCGGTGGGCATGCCGGATCAGGGGGTTCCGGCGCTGGTCATCGTGCAGGCCCGATCCGCGGTTGTCACGTGCAGGGTCATCGTGGCGAAGGCGGGTCGGCTTCCGTCGCTGGTGGTGCCGCGGATTGCGAGCTTGTACTCGCCGGGAGCGGCGCAGGGCGGGATTCCCACGAGGACCTTCGCGTGGGCGGTGGATTCTCCGTCGACGGCGACGATGCCGGGGTCGATGCGGATGCGCCATCCGTCCGGGATGTTCTCGCCGGCGAGGTGGACGCGGACGGCGTCGCGGCCGAGGTTGGCCACGTCAAGGCGGAGGGGGTGTTCGCCGCCGGCTTCGGCGGTGTGGTTGCCGTGGAGCGCCATCTTGATGCGGGGTTCCAGGGTGGTGTTGTTGCGGGCGACCTCGATGAAGGAGGCGTCCATGGCGTGGGCACCGGACTTGGCTTTCGCATGGAGGGCGAGGGGCCCGGAGCGGGCGTCGTCGCCGATGCTGAGGTTCACGATGCCGCGGATGGATTCGCCGGGGGCGAGGCGGAACTCGGCGGGTTGGACGCGCGCCTTCATGCCGTCGGGAACCGCGAGGTGCAGGGTCCCGGCATCGGGGGCGTCGCCGTGGTTCGTGAGGGTGAACCGGAGGTGGGCCATGGTGCCGGGGGTGACGCGGAGGTGGTCGGGGGTCATGTTCACGAACACGCCCGACTTGGCGGGCGGGGTCATGAGGAAGGCTTGGGCGGTGGCGTAGCGCGTGGAGGCGGTGTCGCCGTTTGCGACGGCGCGCACGAGGACCCATCCTTCATGCTCGCCGTGGTCGGCGTCGGCGGGGGCGCCGACCTTGAGGTGGATGCGGGCTTCGCCGCCTGCGGGAACGCGGATGCGGTCTTCGGAGAGGTGGGCGCGCCACCCCTTGGCCATGCCGGCGGTGTCGAGGGCGATGCCGATGGGGGCGTCGCCGGGGTTCGTGAGGATGACGTCGTAGCCGCGGGCTTCGCCTGCGGGGATGCCTTGGCGGTGGGGGGCAACGTGGAAGCCGTAGCGGACGGGGGGTTCGCGTTCGGGGCGCTCGTTCCCGGGTTCGGGGGCGGGTCGGTCGCAGCACACGGGTCCGTTGCGGAGTGCGGGGGGCTGGGGCGTGGGGCGTGCGTCGGTGGAGCTGTCGCCGCGGGCGGGTGCGTCCTGGTTCGGGGGGCGTCCGTCGCGGCGCGTGGGCGGCTGGTCGCGGGCGGGTTCGTCGCTGGCGGGTTTGTCGGTGGTGGGAGCGTGGTCGCTTTCTGCGCCGGCGGAGGCGTCGGCTTCGGCCGTGCCTTGTCGGTCGTCGAGGGACACTGCGCCGGAGGCGGAGAGGAAGCCGGCGATGCCTGGTGTGGCGACCATGAGGGTCGCGACGGTGAGGGCAATCAGGGTTCGGAACAGGGGGAAACGGGTGGACATCAGGGTAGCACCACGACTCATGGAGATGCCGGAGGGTCATAAGGAGCCAGGGACGGTTTTTTGACCGTTCGCGGGCCCCGGGGCGGGGTCCGCGTGGGGCGACGGACGGAGCGGGTTGTCGCGAGGGGTTCGGGGGGATCGATGGCTCGCGGGCGGATTGAGCGTCGTCCGTCGTCATGGGGCGGGCGGATGGATGAGCGTCGTCCGTCGTCATGGGGCGGGCGGATGGATGAGCGTCGTCCGTCGTCATGGAGCGGACGGGTGAGCGTCGTCCGTCGTCGTCGGGCGGGCGGGGGGCGTCGTCGGTCGCCGCCATCATGGGGCGGGCGGGCAGGCGGTCGTCGTCATCGTGGGCGGCGCCGCGGCGCAGATCGGCAGGCGTCGTGCGTCGTCGAGGGCGCACTGCCATCCCCCTTGTGTCCGGCACCGCGGGCGTCCTCGGTGGCCATCCGCACCCTGTCCCTGGCCGCTTGACATGTGACCCCGCGCCACACCGAAGCATGTCAAACGTTGCCAATGTTTATGCATCGGGGATGCTGATTCCCGTTCTTCATGCACACCCACACCCACGATGAACCGCGTGGCCTGGATTGCCTTCGCGCCTACGTATCCGGCGAATCGGCGGAGCCTGACCTGGCAAGCTGCATGCGCACCCTCCCCCGCGCGGAGGCGCGACGCATGCTGAAGGACAACAGCGAAGAACTCGACCAGATGAATGCCGCCCGCCGAGCCATCTTGGATTCACTTCTCTGACAAGCGATCGGACCGGCCCTTTGCGTGCCTGTCCGCGAACCTTTTTCCATCGCCGAGCCATGTTGCGCTACGTGGCCATCTGCGTCCTCACGTACCCACCCGCGCGCGCGGATGATCTGCGACGATTCCTGGAAGCCCGCTCGTTCGTGTTCGAGACCCGACCCCACGCGCACTTCCTTGCCCGGAGCGGCCCCGGGATCACACTCACGGCGTACGAGTCGGGCAAGCTCCTGATCACGGGCGCGGACGCGGAGGAATTCTCGTACACGCTCGAATCCGCCGGACTCGCCGCACCCCAGGCCACCCAGTCGCGAACGCCGGGGCGGAAGCCGGTGCACGAACATCTTGAGAATTTTCCCCGGACGGGTCTTGATGAATCGGGGAAGGGCGACTATTTCGGACCCCTCGTTGCGGCGGCGGTGCATGTTGCGGATCGTGCATCCGAAAGCACCCTCGTTCGCCTCGGTGTGCGCGACTCCAAACGGGTGAGCGACGCCGAGGTCATGCGTCTTGCCCACGAAATCGAGAGTCGCTTCCCGGTGGCCCGCGTCATCGTCGCCCCGCCGCGGTACAACGAGCTCTACGCTGAGCTGGGGAACCTGAATCTCCTTCTCGGGTGGGCGCATGAGCGGGCCCTCGAGGAGATCGCATCCAAGACTGGGTCGCGCCCCCTCGGTGTCGTCGTCCTCGACCAGTTCGAGGCCTCCGGGCGGTTCACGGCGCGGGCCCAGGAGCGATTCCCGTCCATCCAGGTGGTGGAAGTGCCGCGGGCGGAAGCGGACCCTGCCGTGGCCGCAGCGAGTATCGTGGCCCGGGCTGCGTACCTGTCGCGGCTGGATGCCCTGGGAACCCGCCACGGAGTCACGTTGGCCAAGGGAAGCGGGATTCCGGCTGAGCGCGCCCTTCGCACCATCATGGATGCGCAGGGCCGCAAGGTGCTGCCCGAAGTCGCGAAGCTCCATTTCCGCCTCACGCCACCCGCGTGAGGGTGCCGATGCGGGACTGGGCCATCCGTACGCCCCCGACCACGCCCCGGTGCCCGAGGCTTGGGCCGGGGCCGGGGCCGGTAGTGCCAACCGAAGGCAAATCGTCCAATGAGGGGTCACCATCCGGGGGAGGTGGCGCAGGTGGCGCGGGTGGCGCGGGTGGCGCGGGTGGCGCGGGTGGGGTGCAGGTCGCCTGAGGCGCGCCGGGGGTGGGCTGGCGGGGGCCTCAACTGTCACACCCACCCCCCGCGACCCGCGCGATCCCGTCAAGTTGGCCCCCCCGGCCGGGGCCGGGGCGAATCCATGCAAGTCCGACGTTGCATAATCCGGAGGAGCGGTTCATCGAGTTTGGCTCCCCTCCTTGGCAACAGGTTCAAGCATCGGGGCACCTGGACTCGTATGCACGGCGAAGCGCATCGTGACGCCGTATCGATTCATAAAGAAACCCATATGGGGTAGGACCGGGTAGATGGTGACGGAGTGGTGGTAGAGTGAGCGGTGGACCGAGCCTTGGCATTCACGGAGCCGAGTTTTTGGACGAGTTCGTCCAGGAGCTCCACGCTGAGGTCCGCGACCCCCAGGGAGTCACCCACGACCACCTGTATCCGCACACATTCATGATGACGCACACGAACCACCCGGACATCGCGGCCTTCCTTGCGGCAGGCGGCAACCCGGGCGGTGCGGCCCTCGATGCCTACGTGCGATCAACCACCGATTTCGAGTCCTACCGCGCCCTTGAGGCCGCGGCCCAGCGCGCATATATCGCGCGCCGGATCCTCGACTGGATCATCTGACGTACCCGGCCGGTTCCGGGAACCGGGCCCATTCCTCTTGTCGTGCCATGCCCCGCGAGCAGTTCGCCGGCTCAGGCGCGACCACCCTCGCGATGCCGGGCCCCCGGGTATTGCCGACCCATGGAGAATCGTCCGGGAAGGGGTCGCCCCATTGCCCGTGCGCCTCATTCCGGCGTGCCCTCATAGCAAGCCGTCGAGGACGTTCACGGAGACGACGGAGACCAAAGCGCCCACCCAGTACATGCCGACGAAGTCCACCCAGCTCCGGAAGTAGTTCCCGCCGTCCGCGACCCGCACCATGAGGCTCGACGCGAGGGAGTGGGCAACCAGGATGCACATGACGAGGAATGCGACGAGCACGAGGTCGACCTCGAACTGGAACATGTCGCCCATGACACCGGATTCGGCCGCGACTGCTCCCTGGGTCGCAAAGATTCCCGCGAGCATGCCCACGATCCCGACAGCCACGAACAGGGCGAAGCTCATGCCGGCAACGAGGCCGTACAGGAGCCCGCGGAAGTTGTTCGCCGTCTGGTAGCGCTGCTTGCGCAGGCCGATCATGCGGATGTAGTTGTCCGAGATCAGGGAACCGATGGCCTCGGGTTTGCCGCCCGCGTGGACGCCTTCCGTGAACATGGCGGTGAACTTGTCGATGAGGTTGGACCCGCAGTCGGCGGAGAAGTACTTCCACGCACTCTCGTCGTCGATCCGCATGTTCAGGCGGCGGTACAGTTGGCGGATGTTGTCCGTGAGGGGCCCGAAGTCGTGGTACTGGAGGTGGCGGAGCGCTTCGGTGACCTGCCCGCCGCGCGCGGCAGCGGAGGCACCGAGGGATCGGATGAATGCGGGGAAGTTGTCGTCGCGACGCTTCACGGCTTCCTCCTCGCGGGACACCTGTAAGCCCGTGAACGCAAGGGGCGTCAACCCGAGGGCCAGGATGATGGGGGGACTGAAGTCCGTGAAGTTCAATGCGAGGACGAGGACGGTGAGGGAGAGCGCCACCGAGATGGGAAGCGTCCGCTTCACCGCGGTCCGCACGGGCGTTTCGACCGGGATGTCATGCCAGATGGGGTCCGACGGGGCCTTCGCCTTCGTGAAGTACACGAACACGACTTCGAGGAAGATGACGAAGCCGAGGGTCCCGACCATGAGCAGGTTCGGGTCCATGCCCGTGATGACGGGCGTGAGGATGCCGAAGATGACGAGGAAGATCACACTCATCATCATCGAGTTGAAGATGCTCTTCATGTTCTCGACTTCGTAGAGCTGCCCCTCGTACATGGAGCGGAAATCCTCCATGATGACGGCCTGCTCGTTCTTCAGGAAACTCTCGAGGTCCTCGCCGCTCTCGATGGAGTACGCGAACCGGTCGAGGAAGTCCGCGAAGATCTCACTCGGCGTGCGCTTCGCAACGAACCGGCATGCCTCCGGGAGACTCATGTGCCAGTTCTCGACGAGGGCATGGATCTTCCCGGTCTCCTCGGAGAGGGCCCCGTACTCCTTCTTCGCCGCGATCGTCCGCAGCATCTCGCCCATGGGGAGACTCGCGGTTGCGAGGACCCCGAGATGGGTGACGAAGAAGTGGATGTTGCGGTTCATCTGCGACCGCTTGCCTTCCGCCACCGTGTACGGGTAGATGACGGCGATGATGAAGAAGAATACCGGAATGACGAACAGCAGGGCGCCGAATACCCCTTGGAAGAGGACGGGTGCGGCAAGGAACAGGATGAAGTCCACGGCGAGGCCCGCACCCACGAGGGGGAGGGCGAACATCATGAGGTACCGTGACGGCGGCATGCCGAGGGATGCGTAGGCGCGTCGGATCTCCATCAGGTGCACCTCCCGGGGATCGTCCGCGTGTTGGTGTGGGTGAACCGGGCGCCTGTCGCGCGCCCCTCGACCGACTCCTGCGCCGGACCGACGTTGCGCGCGCCCCGCACTCCCGCATCACCCGCTGCGGGCCTCAGCCCACATGCGCCGAACTCCGGCACATCCCGCGCCTCCAGCACCGCAGCCACGTCGGCCGCCCGCCGGCTGGCGGGGGTGCATGCGGGTGCCGGATGAGCGCAGGGAACGGCCATGGGATCACAACTTGAACGGGAGGGACCCGACGCCTTCCTCGTTGAACCGCGCCAGGATACGGTTCACTTCGTAGTAGTCGAAGATCTCGAGTTCGATCATGCGGTCGAGGATGCGCGCGCGCAGGTCGAGGTCCTCGTAGATCTTGCGCTTGTCCGTGTAGCCGATGGTTTCCGCGATCTTGGTTTCCAGGATGTACGAGTTGTTCCGGCCACGGAAGACGTGGCTGTCGTTTGCGGGGTTCCACTTGAAGACGGCGCGCGTCATGACACCGCCCGCCTTCTCGTTGTAGGCTTCGAGTTCCTCGATGGCGAGGACGCGACGGAGCATGCGCCCGTTGTTGTATACCGCCATCTGGATCATGCACACGTTCAGGTTGTCCATGAACGTGATCGGGACATTGATCGGGTCGCTCGTGAAGCGCTGGATCATGCGGCCCACACTGGATGCGTGGAACGTGGCGATGCACGGGTGCCCCGTCTGCATGGCCTGGAAGGCGACGGACCCTTCGGCGCCCCGGATCTCACCGACGATGATGTAGTTCGGCCGGGACCGGAGGGCGGCCTTCAGGAGATCGAACATGCCGACGCGGCCTTCCTCCGGCCCACTCTCACGCGTGACGAGCTGCTGCCATGCGGCCTGCGGCGGACGCACCTCCGGCGTGTCCTCGGCAGTGAAGACCTTGTCCTTCGGCTTGATGAACGACAGGATCGCATTCAGGCTCGTGGTCTTCCCGGACGCCGTCTCCCCGCACACGAAAACACTCATGCCGTTCTGGAGACAGAGCCACAGGTACGCTGCGACCTGGGTGCTCATGGTGCCCCAATGGCACACCTGCGTGATGGAGATCGGGGTCTCGCTGAACTTCCGGATCGTGAACGATGCGCCGCGCTGGCTCACGTCATCACTGTAGATCAGGTTCAGCCGGCTCCCGTCCGGCAGGGTCGCATCCACGATCGGTCGGGATTCACTCACGGGGCGCCCGATGCGCTCCGTCATGTTCCGGAGGTAGTCGTCGAGGACCTTCTCGTTCTCGAACCGGATGTCGGTCTCGACCATGTCGAAGACCTTGTGGACGACGAAGAGGTTGTTCGTACCGATGGAATGGACATCCTCGATGTAGGGGTCGCGGATGATGGGCTCCAAGGGCCCCGTGGAGACGATGTCGCGCTCGAGGAAGTACGCGATCTTCCGCTTCTCGGCGGACGTCATCGAGATCTTCGTGTTCAGCTTCGCAAGCACGTTCACCTTCGCAAGCATCCCGAGGGCGCCATCGGTGACGCGGGCGACCCGATCGAAGAGGCGCGTCAGGACCTTCTTCAGGTCCTCGGTGGTGGCCGGGGTCGGCTCGAATGGCGCAAGGCGCAGGATGTGCTCGCGGGCCTGCACGTACTTGCGGCGCTCATCCGGCGTGAGCTTCGGTTCGATGGCATAGTATCGGCGGGCGCCACCTTCCTCGTCGACGATGTGGATGAAGATGGGGTCGCCCACGGGGTAGATGTGGTTGAGCTTCTTCACGGACTTCATTTCGCGGCCGAGCGCGGGAACGAATGTGGGTAACCCGCCCGTCTTCTCCTGGTACGCCTTCAGGTACCGGGCAAGATGCGAGTTCTTCTCGGCCGCTTCGGTGAGTTCGTTCGTCATGGACACACCTCAGCTCACCGACTTGATCTCCACGATGAAGCCCGCGTTCGGTTCCACCCGGAAGTTCAACACATCGGCCACTGCACCGCTTGCGCGACTGAAGCGGCGGACGAAGAGCGCGCGCCCCACGGCCCCGCCCACGCTCTCGATGCTCCCGGAGATGAGCACGTCCGCGGCCGACCGCAGGAACGAGGTGATCTCCGGGTCCACCTCCTCCGGATCGATGGTGAGGATGATCGTCTTCCCCTGCGCGTTCAGGAGTTTGAACGTGTAGATGGCCTCATCCATCTTCGCGGGAATGCTCGTCCGTCCCTTCACGGCGCCCACGTAGTTCTTCAGGAGGGTGGAGAACGCATCCACCACGACCACGTCCCGGCTGAACAGCTTCCGTGCCCGGACGAGTCGATCGAGGAGGTCGTCGCGCCTCGCCCGGTAGCCGAGGATCGGGAACACGGGGACGAACACGAGCTTCCCGGTGAGGACATACTCGTCCACGCCGTAATCGAGGCTCGCCATCTGCTCGATGAAACTCATGGTCGTGAGTTCGGTGCTCACGTATGCGAGGTTGCAGCCGTTCTCAAGGAGGCCGTACGCGAACCGCTGGGACAGGATGCTCTTCCCGGTGCCGTTCTCGCCTTCGATCACGATGAGCGCACCGGTCGGGAGCCCGCCGCCAAGGCGCTCCTCCAGTTCGTCACGTTCGATCTTGTAGCGGAGCGGCATCTTCAACCCTCAGATCCGGAACGCGAAGTCGGCGTAGCGTCCGCTCTCGGTGATGACGCGCACCTGGTGGTCTCCGGTGCCCATGGCAGCGGTGGCTTCCGTAACCTGGATCTCGATGACTTCGGACGGGCGCCAGAACGAGGCGCTGTTCATGAGGCTCACGGTGTACGAGACGAACTGACCGTCCACGAACACGGAAACGGCGTCATGGTCCAGGGTGTTGGATCCCGTATTCTTCACGTAGATCTTGAGGGGATCGGTGGGGACGATGCCGGGGTCATTGATGATCGTGATGTCCGTCCGGAGGCTCTCGCGGAGCTCATCGCCCTTCACGTCCACATCATTGGCGAGCTTCAGCACGACACCACCAAGCAATCCACTCGCAGAGACGGCAACCAGCGTGGCCGCGATGAAGAAGATCATGTGACTTGCCGTGCTGTCGACCATGGTTCACGTCCTCCAGTAGTCTGCGATGCCGTTGCCGGTGATGACGGACGCCGTTGAAGGCGCCGTCGTGATGCTTGTGACGATGATGACGAGCTCGTCCCCGGGCGCCCACACGGTGGACGAGGTCCCTTCGACGAGCCTTGACGAAACCTGCGCGGTCACGTACTCCCCGTCCACGATGATCTCGGTGAGCGCAGGGTCGAGGGTGACGGACCCCGTGTTGTTGACGTGAATGGTAAGCGTGCTGCCGGAGGGTTCGTGGATGGCGTTCGAGATGGTGATCTCCGTGTGGACGGCGGCATCCCGCCGATCCCAATCGTCGCGCCACGCCCCTTCGATCGCGTCCTCCGCGTTGAAGACGCTGGTTGCGAAGATGGCGCCGGCTGCGGTGATGGCGATCGCGAAGATGATGTGGACGGCGGCTGCGCTGAAGGCCATGTCACGTCTTCCGCCCCTTGGTCGTGGTCCTCCGGCGCGCGGTCGCCGCGGTCTTGGCGGCAGGCTTGCGCTTGGCCGGAGCGGTCGAACCCGCGGGCGAGGCGTCCGGGATTCCGCGGGTGATCCAGCCGACATCCCGTTCGAGGCGCTTGAGGACCTGCGGCGAAAGTTCCGTCCCGCGGAGGCGCTCGATGAAGAGGAGGCTGCGCTTGTGGAGATCCACTTCCGCGCGCCAATCGCACCACGCCAACTCTTCGACGTCCTCGTCCTCGAGGATGATGCCCTCGGCGTACTTCATGACTTCTTCGAGCACGCCCGTGCTGATCCATCCGAGCTGCTGGTAGTACTGGAGGAGTTCGCCCATGCCTTCGCGGCCGGCGCGACGGATGAGGAGTTCGCTCCAGTTCAGGAGGATGTAGGAGCTCGCGAACGTCTGCGGGAGGGCTTCGAGGTAGGCGGGCGGGGCGGCTTTCGCGGGCGCGGGTCGTGCCACCTCCTCGTCGAGGTCGGGCATGAACGGTTCGTCGTCGAACGAGGAGTCGTAGTACTCTTCGATGGCGGCGTCATGGGCACCTGCGCTCCCGGGTCCTGCGTGATCGAGATCGAGCGGAGCGGGCGGTGGCGGCAGGTTGCGGTCGATGGCGCCGGCCGGCGGGGTTCCGGCGCGCCCGTCACGGCGGGGCGTGTCGGGCAGCGCCTCGGGAAGTCGAGCCTCCGGCAGGACCTGCGTCTCGGGCGGCGGCTCGTCGCCGATGAACGGATTGAACTTGTTGGACATGACTTCGGTGAGCGCGGTCAGCTTCCGCATGCGTTCCTCCATGCGGAGGAGCTTCTCCTCGAAGTCCTGCTTCTCCTGGGCCACGTTGTCGACGCTGGATGTGAGGCGCACGATCTTCTCGCTGATCTCCTTGACACTGCGGTCGATGGATTCAGCGAACTCGTCGTTCACGGCTCCCGAGCCGGCTCCGGTCGACTCCTCGCGGGGAGCGGGGGCCTCGACCGCGGGCGCTTTCGCAGCGTCACCTTCGGCCTCGTCACCCGGGTCCTGTTTGGAGCGTTGGAAGATCTTCATCGCGTCGCCTCTCTCGGATGGCCCGGCACGGGGAGTTCAGCGGGGAACGCGAGCGCGCTCACGCCAGGCCAGTCGCCTCATCTCTTGGATGCACTACAAGAACCTTCGGAGAACGGTGGAAGGGCCAGTTGGGCACGTTGGGCCCCAGGGGAAAATGCCCGTCCCGTGTTGAAGCGAAGCCTCAACGACACGGTTGCACGGCTGCACCCCCGCGCCGACACGCATGCGATGCGTGAAGCACCGGGAGCGCGGGGCAGACGGGCCGTCGGGGGCCCATCGGGGCCTTGCCGGCTGGAGCTGCGGCAGGAAAGCGGGGAAAGAGAAAAGGGATGGCGGCGGCCGTGGCCGCCGCCGACCGGGGAACCCGCAAGGGCCCCCCGGTCCGTTCCGGATCCGATTCTAACGGATCTGCATGTACGTCTGGTCGTAGATGTTCGGCGTCGTGAACTCGAGCGGGATCGGGTTCCCGAACTCGGGGATGAACGACATCGCGACATCGGAGCGCTCGGCAAGGCCGAGGTCGTTCGTCGCGTCATCCGCGCCGACCTGGATCTTCACGATCTCACCGGGGTACAGGATGGTACCGGTGGATGCCGTGTTCGTCACGAGGCGCACGATGGAGGTCGTGAACTCGGTGGATGAGACGGCGCTTCCGTGCTTGTAGTCGGTGGAAGCCGCGCTTCCGGGGGAGTAGCGCACGGTGAGCTTCGCAAGATCGATGGGGTTCGCGCCCGCAGCCAGACCGAGCTGGATGTAGAGCGCGTCAATGACGTCGGTCGTGCCATCCTTCTGGCCTTCGACCGCCATGATCTTCATGCTTTCCGCGGCCTGCTGCGTTGCGCCTTCGCCCGTGGACTGGGCGCGCTGCTGCAGACTGCCACTCGTGTTGATCAACACGGCGGCCGCCACGGCCGCCACCAGCACCATCGCGATGAACACGATGAGAGTCCCGATGCCGACCTCGGCCCGGTCCTCGTTCCAGATGAAATTTCGGTTCGCCTTCACGGTATTGTCACCGGTTCGGGGCTCTCTTGGCGGAGCTATAATAAGGTTGGCCGGGAGGCACGTTGGCGCAAGGTCCACTACGGCCAATTGTGCAATCGGGATTCCCCACATCGCGGGGTTGCGGTGGGTCGGCCCGCGTAAGCTCGGCGGGCCTGGAGTCGGCGGAGGTCCGGGCCGCACACGGGGGCACCGCGCAGGAACCGGCCGGTTGCCGTTGGGAACCCGTGCATTCAGGAAATGATGCCGGGAATGAAAAGGACGACCACGGGCCCCGAGGGGCCCGCGGTCGGGGGAGCGTCGCGAAGGGATCGCGCCGACTCCGCTTGGACATGGTCTGCATGTCCGGATCCGACCCACTTATCGGATCTGCATGTACGTCTGGTCGTAGATGTTGGGGGTCGTGAACTCAAGGGGCACGGGGTTGCCGAACTCGGGGATGAAGGTGACCTTCACGTCCGAGCGCTCGGTGATGCCGAGGGCGTCCGCACCGGTATCGGCGGTTCCGACCGTGACCTTCACGATCTCACCAGGGTACAGGATGGTGCCGGTGGCCGCCGTGTTCGTGACAAGGCGGGTGATCGAGGTCCCGAATTCGGTCGCGGAAGCCGCGGAGCCGTGGATGTAGTCCGTCGCCGCGGCGGAGCCCGGCGAGTAGCGGACAGAGAGCTTCTCGAGATCGAGAGGCTGGGCACCGGCGGCGAGGGAGAGGGACATGTAGAGGATGTCGATCTCGGTCTTGCCGGTGTTCGTCACGCCTTCCACGGCCATGACCTTGACGTTCTCGGCCGACTGCTGCGTTGCGCCTTCGCCCGTGGACTGGGCGCGCTGCTGCAGGCTGCCGCTGGTGTTGATCAAGACCGCAGCCGCAACCGCGGCCACGAGTACCATCGCGATGAACACGATGAGCGTACCGATGCCGACCTCGGCCCGGTCTTCGTTCCAGATGAAATTTCGGTTCGCCTTCATGGTGAAGTCACCGACACCTGCTCTCCCACATGAGGCATATGAAGCATGCGGGAGAGCCAATGCGGGACTTTCGGGAAAATGGCCAACGGCCGGTGACGGCTGACCCGGGGGCAATCCGTGGCAGATGGCCCGTGCCGGCCCGACCACCTGCCACGCGACGAACGGCGTAATTCCGGATCGCTTCCGCGACCGCCATCAAGGCACCACCACCACCACCACCACCACCAGCGCCGCCGTCCGCAGCAAGGCCATCCGATGCACTCCGGGCCGCGGAGTCCGTCGCGACCCACGGCGCGACCCGCAACGAAGGACGCGATCCGGGCCATATGGAGCGACTCCTTCGCCCCACCGGCACATCGTAGGAATCATGGCACGGCGATCACGCCGGCCCCAAGGCGCGCAGCGTGTGCAGCAGCGTAGGATTTCGGGGAAAAAAGGGAACTCCCGGAACCGCGGCATGTCCGCGGCCCGGGAGGTCGACCCGCACCGGGTCCGTGGTTTCTTCTGCGAAAGAGTGCGCGGGGCGCGAGGCCCCGCGCATCGCCCAGGACCGCCCGGGGAAAACGGGCGACCGGGGCCGATGGACCGATCCTTCCGGATCAGCGGATCCGTTCGTAGGTGTCGTCGTAGATGTTCGGCGTCGTGAACTCGAGGGGGATCGGGTTCCCGAATTCCGGGATGAAGGTCATCCGGATGTCGGAGCGCTGGGTGACACCGAGGTCGTTCGTCGCGTCATCCGCACCGATCTGGATCTTGACGATCTCACCGGGGTACAGGACGGTGCCCGTGGCCGCCGTGTTGGTGATGAGGCGCACGATCGACGTCGTGTATTCGGTGCTCGAGACGGCGCTGCCGTGGATGTAGTCGACGGTCGCCGCGGTACCGGACCAGTAGCGGACGGTGAGCTTCTCGAGGTCGATCGGCTGCGCACCGGGCGCGAGGCCCAGCTGGACGTAGAACGCGTCAAGGGTGTCGGCGGTGGAATCCCACTTGCCTTCGACAGCCATGACCTTCATGCTTTCCGCAGCCTGCTGCGTCGCGCCTTCACCCGTGTTGGATGCGCGCTGCTGCAGGTCGCCGCTTGTGCTGATGAGCACCGCCGCAGCAACAGCCGCGACGAGAACCATCGCAATGAACACGATGAGGGTCCCGATACCGACCTCGGCCCGGTCTTCGTTCCAGATGAAATTACGGTTCGCTTTCATGGTGGGGTCACCAGCACCCTTTCTTTCCGACCGTCTATTAAAAGGACGCAGTGGGGGGAGGCTTGCCCTTCCGGACTAGTCGGCGGGAACGCAAATCGGTCCGATCGACCCGGAATCGTCCGAGGTGATGGAATTGGCCGCGGCTCATGCCGCACCCGGACGCACGGCACCCGCGACCTGACGACGCCGGGACAGGGGGGCGACATCAGGGGGGTGCGAGAAACGTGATCTGGACAGTGGGGGGGCTCCGCGCAAGGTCCACCTGAAGGGTGGCCACGCGGCTCGTGTATGCCAACACGTCCTTCCCCGTGTGCGCATCATGTTGACGTTCAGCCGTCAACGCGCCCGCCGCCTGCAGGGCCCGGACGCGGCGATACAGGCTCGCCATCGGGAGGGTAAGCCGGTGGGCCAGGTCCCGGACGGTGACGATGCGCCCCGTGGCTGCGCCGAGGATCTGGATGCTCGTGAGGTCGAGCATCTCGGACAGGAGGGCATCGGTCGGGTCATCGACCTCCGTTGCACGGGCCGTATCGGCTCGGGCCGCCATACCCCCGCTTCCCCAAGCAGGCCTATTTTACCGTTGCGAGGGCGCGGGACCGACCCGGGCGAAGTCGCGCCCGCCTGGGGTCGCATCGCACCGAGGGGAAATGGGAGTGGGGAAAACTTCGGCACACCCGGGGGTCCGGTCCGACGCACCCAGGGTCGGAAAGGACAGGATGTGGCGGCAGGCCGCAGAACGGGATCACCGGCATGACGCGGGCGAATAGGAAGGCGCGCAGCAACGCGTGCCCGATGGGCGGAAGACGCGCAGCAACGCGTGCCCGATGGGCGGAAGGCGGGTGCGCGCAGCCACGCGCACCCGATGGGCGGAAG
>JBFILE010000030.1:0-18337 GCA_041599855.1 Thermoplasmatota archaeon | reverse complement strand
CTGCGGAAGCGAAAGCGCTGGCGGATGCGGGTGGCGGGCTACCGGTTGACGCACATTTGCGAGCGGGCAGATGATGGGATCAGGTGAGGGCTGTTCCCGTCGGCAGTTGCCGTTGCAGGAAGGTCCCGACGCCGCTGTTCGCCATCGCTTCCGCCCACGCTTCCGCCCACGCTGACGCTCCCCCTCACGCTCACGCTCCCGCACCCCCTTCCGCTTCCGCTTCCGCTTCCGCAAGCCGCTTCCGCTCCCGCACCCCCTTCCGCGTCCACAAGCCGCTTCCGCAAGCCGCTTCCGCCAACGCTTCCGCCAACGCTTCCGCTTCCGGGGACCCCTACGCGCATGAGCGTAACGTTAAAGCCGGCTTTGCGGATGGCGCGGCCAATCAGTCCCCCTCCCCGCGAGTGGGGCCCTTGGAGACCAACCCATGGCGGACCCTTTCGTTTACGCGCACGAGAACCGGGACAAGATCGTCTGGATGAGCCAGAACAACAACACGATCCCGACGACTCCGAAGATCCGGGAGGCGATCATGAAGGCCGTGGATGATGGCGAGCACGTCCTGTACCCGCTGCGTCGGGGCGTCGATGGCCTCCCCGAGAAGGTCCTTGACGACCTCGGGCTCTCCCATGATTCGTTCCGGTGCGAGATCACGAACGGAGGCCTCGAAGGACTGTACTGCTTCATGCGGGCCACCATCAAGGCCGGGGATGAGGTCATCGCGAGCGACCCGAGTTTCCTGCCCATCCACCACCAGGTGACGATCAGCGGCGGGAAGGTCGTGGAGTTGCCGATCTACGGGGCGCCGTGGAAGCTCACCGTGGACGCGGTGCGCGCGGCCATGACGGAGCGGACGAAGGTCATCCTCCTCATCGACCCGATCAACCCGTTGGGCACGGAGTACACGCGGGACGAGGTGAAGGCGTTCGCGGACCTTGCGCGGGAGAAGGACGTCCTCCTCATCCACGACATCACGTACCACGACTTCGCGTACGACCCCGCGCTCGCCACCGAGTTCGCGCCGGAGCGCACCGTCATCTGCTACTCCTTCTCGAAGAACTGCGGGCTTGCCGGTCTCCGCGTGGGCGCGTTCATCGCGCCGCCGGACATCATGGACAAGGTGAAGCCGTACTTCGTGAGCGGACTCGGTGTGAGTGCTCTCAGCCAGCGCGCGGCCCTTGCAGCCCTCGACTCGAAGGACGAGTGGGTCGGCCCCGTCGTCGAAACCTCCCGCCGCAACCAGAAGGCCATCAACGACATGGTCGAAGGCATCGACGGCTGCTCCATGTGCGTGTACCCGTCGAGTTCGAACACGGTGTGCATCGATGTTGCGGAAACCGGCATCGACCCCAATGAAATCGAAGCGAAGCTCCTCTTCGAGCATGACGTGTTCGTCCGCGGCGGACCCTACCTCTCAAAGCGTTTCGGGCCCCGGTTCGTGCGGGTGAGCTTCAGCGTGCCGGAGGCGGACAACGCGAAGTTCATCGCGGCGTTCCCGAAGGTGATCGAGGCGCTCAGGGTGAAGTGAACTGCTTCATTCCCGCCGAAACCTGCGGGGGGTGGCTTCGGGCGAACATTCACACTCCCCGGACCGCATCCCGGGCCCGATGCCCGCCCCCACCACCCTCCAATCCATCGGCGCGACGCCCCTCATCGAGGTCCCGCCGACCCTCCGCCCCGCGGGCGCGGCCCGCATCCTCATCAAGTACGAGGGCGGGAACCCGACGGGCTCCATGAAGGACCGCATGGCCCTCGCGATGGTGGAGAGTGCGGAGCGCGCGGGGAAGATCCGGCCCGGCGACCTCCTCGTCGAGTACACGGGGGGCAGCACCGGATCGAGCCTCGCCCTCGCCTGCGCGGTCAAGGGCTACCGCCTGCGCATCGTGACCGCGGACTGTGTGGCGGACCAGAAGATCCGGAGCATGCGCGCCCTCGGCGCCGAGGTCGAGGTGTTGAAGACTCCGGAGGGCAAGGTGTACCCGGGGCTCCTCGACCAGTACCGTTCGCGCGTGGACGAGATCGTGCAGGAGACCGGCGCGTTCTGGACTGCTCAGATGGAGAACCCCGACCAGTTGAACGGGTACGCAGCCATGGCGCGGGAAATCATTGCGGACGCGCCGGACATCACGGATTTCGTCATGGCCATCGGCACGGGCGGGGAATGCGCGCGTGTTGAAGTCGGTGCGACCGGACATCCGCGTGACCGGCGTCGAACCGGCGGAGAGTCCATGGCTATCCGGGGGCCGCGGCGGCAGCCACTTCATTGAAGGCGTGGCCGTGAATCCGGCGCCGCCCCTCCTCGACCGGTCGCTTCTTGACGACGTGGTCGCGGTGCCGGAGGCGGAGGCCCGGACGTATGCGCAGCGCATGGGTCGCGAAGGGGGCCTCCTGCTTGGGGCGAGTGGTGGATTGAACCTGGGTGCTGCGCGGCGCGTGGCGAAGGAGCGCGGGCCGGACGGCGTCGTCGTGACGGTGGGCGTGGACACCGGGTTCAAGTACCTCGCGGGCGCGCTGTTCACGTCGTGAAGGGATGGCGGGGAGGCTGGGGGTGCTGATGCTGTCCGGGGCGTCGAGTCACTGTCCTGCACCAAGGAGGAGTCGCCGGTCCCGGGGGGGGGGACGCCAAAGTAAGGAATCTCGCGGCGGCTGCGGATTGCCATCTGGGGGGGGCAGAGGGGGGCGGGTTGGCAATGCCGAGTCAAGGATTGTTGCCTGTTCTCACATCTCCCTCATGAACCATGGTCATCATCATTACGTTGGGAATACTTGCTTGGGCATTCTTGGTGGGCCATCACGTCGAACACCGCGTGGATCGATTCTGGAAAACCGTTCCCCGCAACACCAGATCCTACCAATCGTGCCGCTGGTCGAATGCCTGAGCGTAAGGTGGAACCTCACCCGACCAGACACCTGATCGCCGAACCTGGGCGAATCAATCCGCGTTGGGCAGATAAGCTGCCAACCGGTCCACGGGGCCATGGATCTGAAGGACTTCCCCGCGGGTGGCCTCCAAAGTGACACTCCTTGTGAACTGGATTGATGGTGGTCCCGCACGTGCGGATTCGATGTGGTGGAATTCGTAGATGTATCCGTCACGGTGGCGCTTGACCGAAGTCCCGGCCCAGTGATCCGGGAGGAACAAGGAGGCCACGTCGTGCGCGCTTGCAATCGTGACCATGGGGGTCTCGCGGGGAATTGTCGATCCGATGCGTCCGATCCCGGATTGGGCATCCAACAGGGTCCATCCCCCACCGGGGATATCTCCTCCGCCGACAAGCTTCGCGGAATCATGGGCGAGTTCGATCTTGAACGAGATTGCCCCGGCCGCGAGAACCATTTCGAGCTCTTGCCGCTCTTGGCTGTAGGTGCCTCCCGGCCCGGAGACCGAATCCCCGTTTCGGATCCAACCCCATAGGATCGAGGCGGTCGGGTTGGCGTCCAGGAATTCGCGGAACTCGCGACTCTCGTTTGCCGCATGTCCCAAGGCGCCTTTCAACAGGCGATGCCCTTCTCCCTCGGGCGGAATCCTGCTGTTCCAGACGCCCCAATTGACGCCGAGCGACGTGGTGGAACGGTGCGTGCTGGCGTTGCCGAAATGGACCTCGGGACCCGACCCGGGCGTCCACGTCACCTGTTCCAGACGGAAATTCGGCGTCGTGATCGTGTACGGCATGGGTGAGCCCGGGCACCATTCATACGATGCCCCGAGGAACGTGGTGCCGGAAACGGTTCCATAGAACTCGTATTGGACCACCTCGTGATCGTTGGGTGCGGCCGTTACGCAATTCTTCTCGGCTTCGGAGTACGCAAGGTCGTATGCGAACGAGCTCCATGAACGGTCCTCGGCGGCTTCGACTCCCACGGTGGCGGGGAGGGCAACGGCGGGCCCGCTCATGAGTGCGGTTGCACCAAGTAGTCCGGCGGTACCGGAGACATCGAAGTTCACGTAGGCCGTACCGCACCCATCATTCGGTGGGCAGCGATGGATGTGGGAAACGATGCGCCCTGTCAACGGGTCGATGGTCTCGGTGGACCACAACTTGTGGCCCGACGCAAGGAACGAGTAGTTGACGATCAGTACCTGGCGGTTGTGGCCGTAGCCATCACGAACCTCTGCCATCGGTCCGACCGCCAGTTCAAGGGCCGTTGCGATCGTTCCGCCGTTCTTTGTCTCGGTCACGCGGAATTGGAACCGATCGCCCATGTGCAGCGGATCCGGTGACCACGCCGGAAGATCCTCATCACTACCTGTGATCAATTGGACGCCGACGCCGGTTGAAAGCAGGACTCCCAACGCGACCACTACCGTTGCTCGTTTTGGCATGGGGCTCGCCATCAACTGGAGCAGTATGGGCCATCCGTTGCCACAACTGTGTCGCCACCTTCAGTGGAGTCGGAAGAGCCGGATCCGGTCCCAATCACCCCTGCTACCGTCATCGTGGCTGTAGCGCAAGTGGTGTACCTGAACGTACCGATGCTGTGAACCGTCGTCACGCTAAGCGCATCAGGGGAGCACGAACCGAATGGATCGTATTGACAAACCGATGTCGTCGGATTCCCATCAGATTTCCAGTAGAGGCCTGAGAATTCCAACGTCATCGTGGCGGTGCCGATTCCGGGCCCGCCCCCGTAGCCGGTCGCGCCCCACTTGTCGAAAGTCATGTTGGGATCCGTGGCATCGTAGTCGTACGATATAGCGACACCGCCACAAGGGGTGACATTGATGTTCACGCACGGCGCCCCGGCGGTCGAGACTGGGATTGAAAGGGAGCCGGCGAGAATAGCAATCACGGACCCGGATATGGCGATAAATTTGATATTCATCAACTCATGAGAATGGGGGGGTCATATATACAATTCGCCAAACCACGGGCCGCCGTCGCGCGGCGACTCAATCATCCCGCCATGCCCACTCCTCCGTGGACTCGGGAATGTTCGGTGGTTTCCTGGCCTTCATCAACAAGGCGGCACGGAATTCTCAGAGGCACACGACGCGGTTTCATCGATCGCTTCCCGCATGGATCGTGCTGTCGGATTCCACTCATTTGCCTCGGTGCGGGCGCGGAGGTGAAATCCAGCCTATGCCCGAAGTAGGAAAGCACGACGCAAGATGGCGGACGCACGAAGGCTCTCCGATCGAGTAACCCACCCGCGCGACCCGGACCCGCCTTTTCCGGACCGGTCGAATTGCGGGCGCGCAATGCGCCTCGGCGCCTTCGTGGCGCTCCACGATCTTGTGTTGATGATAGGGGAAAAACCAGCTTCCCGGCCCTCATCAGGCAATCTGACGGGTGCTGGCCCCACCCCACGGCGACCCGGCCGTTGCCAGCCAGAACACCCGTTCAAAGGCTCGGATGGTACACGTCGAAGTCCGTCACCGTCTCCGACGTATGGGTGATGCCGTCCGCATCCACGTACTCGCCGCTCGTCATGGTGACCACGGTCGCGATGGTGACCGTGGGGTTCCCGGCCGGGAACAGGATCACGTCGCTCGTGCGCGTGTACGAGTTCTGGATGCAGGGGCGCCATTCGAGGCTCACGGGTTCGGATCCGAGGAGGACCTGCCAATCCTGGTTCCACACGACGTTCCCGTAGTGGTCGTGGTCCTTCACGAGGACCGCGCCCTCCCAGTCGCCATCGAGCGGGAACACGGTGACCGTGCCCTTCGCACTTTCCCGGCAGAGGGATGCGCCGGAGCCGTCGCCGCTCGTGGGCGCGAATCGGCCATCCACACTGTCCGCGGATCGGCACGTGTTGCGGCTGGCATCCCACTCGTCCGGGTCCTCGGGGTTGCATACGGCCCCGCGGAATCCGTCCCCGTTCCGGTCCATCCATGCCACGATCTCGGCATTCACGCCGAAGATCGCGGTGGTCGACCGCCCGTGGGGATAGGCGCCGTCATCGGGCGTCGTGAACGCGTACGAGGCGTCTGCGCTTCCGCGCTCCGCCCACACTTCGGGGCCGGCGCCCGAGTTCGCGTGGACCGCGGGGTGCCACGTGATTTCGCCCCACGCGTCCACGAAGAAGTGGACGTCCGACTGGTAGCCGGCGTACGAGTTGTACGAGCCGAGGGTGTCGCCGACGCCGCCGAAAATCGCATTCCCGCCGTAGTCGTCGAACACGTGGTTCGGCTCCTTCGGGAAGGCCGGCGTGATGGTGCGCATCGCCTCGCCTTGACCGTCGCTCTGGTAGGCCCTGATCGAATCCACGAGGGGATCGGTCACGGGCGTCACCTGGTTGTCGATGATCTCGGCGGCCGGACCGCCGGTGCGGCGGATCTCGTCGATCTCGTTCGCCGTCGGCGTCAGGCTCGCCATGACTGACGTGTAGAGGGCTTCCAGTTCGGGGCTCAGGGAGTCGTAGACGTCCACGTCGATGAGGGCGTTGGGGTCGGAGAGGTCGTAATGGAGGGGGTCGCCCTTCTTCTGGATCGCTTCGGCGACGGTGACGAACGTCATGCGGATGAGGAGGCCGCCGTCGTAGATCCCCGGCGTCACGGCCCACGTGCGCGCCGGATCGTTGAACCAGAGCTGTTCATCGCGGTCCGTGAAGTCCGTGTACGCATCCTCCCGGAACGATCCGTCGGTGAAGCCGCGGAACCGGACCGCGTTCCCGCTCACGCCGGCTGGGAATTTCCCGGGGTTCGGGTGGACGTACAGCGGCATGGCAAGGTCGGTCTCGGAGGAGCGTCCGCGCCAGACGAACTCGTCGGCTCCATCGCCCGGATCGTCGTGGATGTCGTCAATGGCGCCATCCCCGTCGAGGTCGTTCCAGTCGCCATACCATGCGACCGCGACCACGGGGCCGGGGAGGAGGGTGTTTGGGTGGTCGGTGGTGTCCGAGGCGAGGGTGCCGGCGAACACGTTCACCTGGCCGTTGCCCTGGGCCACGCGGGCATCGAGGAAGCGGCCGCCGTCGCCCGGCGTGGCGCCGCCGAAGGTGACCTTGTTCGCGATGCCGTCGAGGGCGGTGCCCGGGGCGCGTGCGACTTCCCCATCGTCCTCGAGGGTCCTGCCCCAGCTGTCGTCGTACCCGGCGTAGTACAGGGCATTCGGGCCGGCGACCGCAATGGACGGTACGAGCAGGATGGCGGCCACGCCGACGGCCGTCCACAGGGCGGCGGCACGGGACGTGCGGCGGGGGTTGTTCTTGGACAAACTGGGAAGCCTCCGCGACTTGGTCGGCATGTCCTGCCATCAGTCTTTCCCTGTACCGGGTCGGGGTGCAACGCGGGCATTGCCAACGGCCGGAGCGGGACCCGTACCCGGTGCGTGTGGCCGCGGGGCCTGTTCTTCCTCAGAGCGTCGGATGGTATACGTCGAAATCGGTCACCGTTTCCGAGGGGCGCCGGATGCCGCTCGCATCCACGTATTCGCCGCTCGTCATGGTCACGCTGGTCGCAATCGTGACCGTGGGGTTCCCGGCGGGGAACACGATCACGTCGCGCGTGCGCGTCGACGAGTTGCTCAGGCACGGACGCCATTCGAGAGTGACCGGCTCTGATCCAAGGAGGACTTCCCAGTTCTGGTTCCAGACCACGTTCGAATACCGCTCGTAGTCGCGCACGAGGAACGCTCCCGTCCACTCGCCATCAAGGGGCAGCACCAGGACCGAGCCTTTCGCGCTTTCCCGGCAGAGGGATGCGCCGGAGCCGTCCCCGCTTACCGGGTCGAATCGGCCGTCCAGCGTCCTCGGGTTGCGGCAGGTGTTGCGCGCGGCGTCCCATTCATTCGGGTCCGACGGGTCGCAGACGGCGCCGCGGAATCCGTCCCCGTTCCGGTCCATCCAGGCGACGACGTCGGCGTTCACGCCGAAGATCGCGGTCGCCTGCCGGGGATGGGGGCGGCTTCCATCGTCCGGGACGGCAAACGAGTAGGAGAAGTCGAGGGTGTCGCGCTGGACATACACCTCGGGCCCGGCACCCGTGTTCGCGTGCACCGTGGGGTGGATGGTGATTTCACCGAATGCGTCCACGAAGAAGTGGACGTCGGACTGGTAGCCGTCGTACGAGTTGTACGACCCCAGCGTGTCACCGACGCCGCCGAAGAGCGCGTGGCCGCCGTAGTCGTCGAAGATGTGGTTCGGTTCCTTCGGGAAGGCCGGCCGGATCGCCATGCCGGCGTTCTCCACCGCGTCCCCGGCCAACGCCCGGGTGAACGGATCCGTGAGCGCGACGACGTCGGCGGCCATCCGCTGCGCCTCCGCGTAGGACTCGCGGGCAACTTTGTTGAACGCGTCCACCGTGGGGTTCAGGGCCGCAGTGAATGAGGTGTAGAGGCCCTCGACTTCGGGGCTCAATGCCTCGTAGAGGTCCACGTCGAGGAGCGCGTCCGGGCTGTCCACATTGTATCGGAGCGGGTGGCCGGAATCCTGGATGGCGTCCGCGGCGGTGATCACCGTGAGGCGCACAAGAATGGAGGCATCGTAGAGGCCGGGAGTGATCGCCCACGTGACCGCGGGGTCGTTGATCCACACCTGTTCTTCGGCATCCGTGAAATCGTCATACGTGTCGCGACGGTACTCGCCGTCGGAGAATCCGTGGAAGCGGACCGCGTTCCCGCCGACCACGGCCGGGAACGTCTTCGGCACCGGGTGCACGTAGATGGGCATGGCCACATCGTTCCCGGACGAGCGACCGCGCCAGACGAATTCGTCGGCGCCGGAGCCCACATCATCGTGGATGTCGTCGATGGCGCCGTCGCCGTCGAGGTCGTTCCATTCCCCGTACCATGCAACCGCGACCACGGGCCCCGGGAACAGGAGGTCGGGGCGGGACGTCACGTCGGAGGCGAACTGGGCGACGTAGAGGTTCAACTGGCCGTTCCCCTGCGCGACGCGCGAGTCGAGGAAGCGCCCGCCGTCGCCGGGGGTCGCACCCGGGAACGTGACCCGGTTCTCAAGGCCGTCGAGGGGCTGGCCCGGCGTGCGGGCGATCGCGCCGTCATCCTCCAATGTTGTTCCCCAGGAGGGATCATGCCCGCTGTAATAGAGGGCATTGGGGCCCGCGAGGGCAGCCGTGGGCACGGTGAGGATGAACACCGCGAAAACGAGTGCGAGGAGAGAGCCCTTGCGAGGGCGAACGCTGAACGACAATGGGGAGCCTCCACGATGGCAGGGAGTCGCAGACGCCATGAAGTTTTCTCATCACCGGGACGGGTGGACGGAATGGACGGGGAATCGGCGACCGCGGCAGGCGTATCCTCGGGCGGGACGTCGCGTTTCTGCGCCTCGGCCGCCACGTTCATCTGCAGGAGCACGGGCGTTGGAGCTTCGCGGGTGCCCCATTTGCCCGCGAGGTTGACGCGATGGAAGGAGTGCACGGTGTGCGCGTGCTCCTGGGAATTTCGAGATTGCGTCGTACCGGTCCCTCCTCGCGGCGGCCCGGCGTCTCGGGAAGACGGAGGTCATGGACACCTGCCGGGACATCCTCGCACAGGAGGTCGAGATGGTGGATTGGGTCACGGAGCAGATTTCGCGGTTGCCCTGAACCATCTTGAGCAGTTCACGGCGCCGTGCACATAGGTGGCCGCGGGAGGGCGTTTGGTGGGAGCGGGGATATGGGTCGGGTCACGGTCCGGACGACGCGCCGGATGACGCATCGGATGACGCGTCGGATGAGGCGTCGGAGGCGCACCGGGGCACGTGGTCGACCGCGATGTCTCCGCCCTGGGCCACCCTTCAGCGGGAGTGCGTTCCGCGGCGCGTCGGGCCGAGTCCACTCTCGCGCATGGAAGTCGCGTCCGGCGCGTCCATATCGAAATGCGCCAGGAAAACCCCCGCAAGACGCCGACTCGTCCGCTTCCCCATGGGTGCCGCGGGGAGTGGAGGCTGGGGCCGGGAGCGCCTGTCGCAGCGTTTACTGTGCGCGGAAAACGAGAGCACTCCGGCCCACGCCGATGACGTCCCCTGGGACGAGGTTCACTCCTGACTCCTTGTCGAGCCGGCGCCAGTTCAACGTGGTGCCGTTCTTGCTCGTGCGCAGGTCCACGATCGCGAAGCCGCCGTCCCCGTCGGGAAGAATCTCGGCGTTCTCGAGGCTCACGAATGGGTCGTATGTGAGGCTCACGTGCAGGTCGGGTTTGCGTCCAATGATCCAGCCGCGTCCGTCATGGAGGTCCCGCTGGAGCAGCGGAAAGACCTGGCCCTCGGAGAGTCCGCGAACGAGCATGAGCTTCGGTCCAGATGCCAACGCGGTGCGACTCGGAGCCCCGAGGTCCACGGTGGCGTCCCGTCCCACCCAGCCATCCTCGACGATGACTCCGACCTTGCGGAACTCTTCGAGCACCTGATAGAATCGCTGGGGATTCCACGCGTACTCCTTCCCGCGCCTCCCCGGCTCCCGCGCGTCCTGCGCGACGACGAGGCCGACCTCGACGAGCTTGTCGAGGTGAGCCTGGAGCGTCTGCCTCGACACCGTGCGGGCCGGATTCTCGCCCGGGCGCACCTGGCGCGGGGTGAGCCGGATGTCGGCGAGGGCGCGGGGGCGGTGGAGGAGGCGGACGAGCTCGAGGCGACTCCCGTACGCGAGGGCCCGCAGGAACTCCTCGAGCGCGTCGTAATCGACGAGTTCGCCAGCCTCCATGACTTCGGGATACATGCGTGGGGTCTTAGGCGTTCGCCACGCGGCGAGGATGCGGTCCACGGCGGCGTAGCCGCGCACGTCGCCATGAAACCGGTTCAGCCGTGACCCGGCAGGTGCAGCCGCTCGCCTGCACTTGGGCGCATGGGGCTGCGCGGGATTCACCTACTCCGGACCAGTGCCACCTTGTCGAGGATCCAATCCGACCGCTCGCGTCCCGCTGAAACCGGATCGGTGCGGGATGCGATCCGGGACGGTTGGATCGATTGCTCGAGGAAGGTAAGACACATGATGTGGAGGAATGGTTCCCGAAAGGGAGTTGGAGGCTTCGCCCGCCGGGCGATCGTTGCGCTCGTCGTCTTGACTGCCATGACCATGGGGCTTGCGCCTGTTGCGCCCGTGGCCGCGGACGGCCACGACGGTGCCGGCATCCTGAGCGAGTGCACGTGGAATCAGCCGGATCGTGGCGGGTGCACCGCGCCCCCCTCGGACATGGTCGCGTGGTGGCCCCTCGATGAGGTCGCCGGCGCGGTCCTCGCCCACGACAAGATCGGCGAGAACCACGGCATCCCGGAAGGGACCCCGTACGAGGTCCCCGGAGCCGTCGCGAACGCGCGCGCCTTCGATCATGAGGATGACCTCATCCGCATGCCCCACGACGCATCGCTGAATCCGGGGACTGGGGATCTCTCCATCGACTCGTGGGTCCTTTCGCGCGGATTCGAGGGATCGGGCACGATCCTCGAGAAGCTCGGGACCGTCACCGTTCGCGTCCGGGTCCCGGAATCCTGGATCTACCCGTATGATCCGTCGGAGGAGTTCCAGGAAGGCCTGGGCTTCCCGGTGGACGAGTTCACGGGCGGCGTCCTCGGACCCGTCGAGGAGTTCGCGCACGACCAGAAGCCTGGACTCTTACGGATCGTGGAACGCGTCGTCCTGCAGGGATACCATTTCTTCATCGAACATGGGGTCCTCATGTTCGAGATGACGGTCGCCGGCCAGACCTCGCGCTTCGATTCCGGCTATTACGTGGGCGACTGGGGCTGGCACTTCATCGCCGTGAGCGTGGACCGGGACAACCCCGAGGGCGGCATCTTCTATGTGGACGGCGTCCCCGTCGCCTTCTTCGATCCCACGGAACGCCAAGGAAGTCTCGACAATGCGGCGGACGCGACCATGGGCCGCCTCAGCGCCCCCGCGGATCGGCCGTGGATGGCTCTCGACGAGGTCGAGCTTTTCCATCGCGTCCTCGGCGAGGATGAGGTCGCTCGCCTCTGGGATGCGGGAGAGAACGGGAAGTGCAAGATCGATTGCGCAAACCCGACCTTCCACTCCCTCGGCGTGACCCACGGTGCGGAGGGGCGCCCCGACTTCGAGGCCGGGATCTCGTACCGTTACCGCCGCGACGTGGGCCAGCAGGGCGCGAACAAGGCGTTCCTGCACACATTCCAGAACCTCCCCGACGAGATCATCTCGGCGACCCTGAAGATCCACGTCGTGTCGCAGGGAAGCTCCCTCGACTACAACGACGCGATGCACATCCAGTACGACGCACTCACGAACAAGTTCGACTGGGGACGCCACATCGGGAGCTGGTCCACGAAGGTGGGTCTCACGTCCCATCACTGGGGCAACGGCCTCTCCAAAGTGTTCGTGTTCGACCTTGCCGCGTTGCCTGAAGCCGACGGCAGCTTCGTCGACGTGGTCGGGAGCATGAACGCCAACGGATACCTCGACGTCTTCGTCCAGGACGACACGTCCGTCGAGTTCCTGGAGCTGAGCCTCGTCACGTGCGCGTGCGAAGACCAGCCCGCGGACATCGTCATCTCAGCAGGCGTGAAGGACGATTTCAACGCGAATGCGAACACCCCCGAGGTCGCGACCCCGGGACCTGGACTCTCCGACAAGACGGGCGAGTGCTCCAGGCCGACGGTGAGCTTCGACGAGACGTCGAACGACCGCTGTTTCGGGCACACGTTCACGTTCGAGCCCCAGTGCCTCGACTTCGCGACCCTCGAGATGCGCATCAAGTCCTTCGGCGGCCTGGCGCTCAACGACGGCATGGGCCTGGCCTACGACACCGCGCAGAGCCGATTCACGTGGTACTCGAGCTTCGCGAACATCCTCGGCTCCTACGGATCCCACGGTCAGGTGGTCACAGTCACCCTCGACATCGGGACCGTGAGCCCGGCCGTCCTCGACTCCATGCGCCTCACGGGAACCCTCGACGTGTACGTGCAGGACGACACCGCGGTCGACTACATCACCCTCTCCATGAAGTCCTGCTGCGACTGCGAGAATGCCCCCCCGACCGTGCTCTCGGTCGGAGCTGAGGACGACTTCGACGGGTCTCAGGGAACGGAGATCGCAACGCCTGGTCCCGGCCTTGCAGCGTACAACGCGAACTGCAGTCGCGGCCCCACGGGCTTCGACGAGACGCGTGCGGACCGCTGCTTCGCGCACACGTTCACCTTCGGGCCCCAATGCATCGACCACGCCGTCCTCGAGATCCGCCTCAAGGGTCTCCATCCCCTCGCGCACAACGACGCCATCGCCCTCGGTCACGATCCGTCCGCCGCGGGCTCGTTCCACTATCGATCGGCGTTGAAGAACCTGCCTGAGGCGGGCGGCGCGTGGGCTGCGGGTGAGACGGCCACGTTCTTCATCGACATCGCCGCCGGCTCTCCCGCGCTCCTCCTCCACATGGAGCAGACGGGTAGCCTCGACATCCAGGTCGGGGACGACACCTCCGTGGACTACGTGCGCCTCCACCTGAAAGCGTGCTGCGGGGACGGCGGCATCCAGGGCCCGACGGGCCTCCTGGAGCACCTGGTGAAGGTCGGGACCGCCGTTGTGGATGACGTGGACGGCGAAGGCATCTTCATCGTGCCGGGTCAAGACACGCCGGAGGAGCCTGCGTGGGGCGCGCATTCCCTATGGTATTCCGCGCCCGCCGGCACCCCCATGGCCGTGTGCAGCCAGAACTGCATGGGGAACGAAGGTCTGAACCTCGGTGGCGTCGTGTTGCCTGCGTCGCCATCGGGCCACGCCCGCGTGCAGGTATCGGATGACCTCTACGGCTCGAGCGCAGGCATCATCGTCTGCCAGGACCTCGACGGCAACAGCTACTGCTCGTCGAGTGAAATCGTCGCGAGCGGATGCGGCTCTGTGGAAATTGTGGGCGCCCTCTCACCGGACCACCCGATCGTCGTGGCCATTCCGACGATGTTGCCCGACCTGCAAACGGGCGGCTTTTGCGGCGGGCATTCGGGGGAGGTGCGCGCGGACTACTTCTGAACCGATCGACGAGGTGGCGGGCCGCCGCCCGATTCCAAGATGCGGCGGCCCAATCATTCTCCTACCTAGTTTTTCGCGCGAGCGCCCGCACCCCGAGCGATCCGGGAAACGGCTTTATGTTCCGAAATCATCGATGGGTCGGGAGGCTGAACCCACGCGCACCCGCTCGAGGGCCGGTGCCGGATCGCGCCCCATCCGGTCACCCAAGGTCCGCGCTCCATACATTCAGAAGGAGCGTGAGCCCCGATGGTAGCGAACGCGGCGGACGCCCTTTCCCTCGCCCTCCCCCTGTTCTTCCTGGGCCTCGGCGCCCTCGTCTTCGTCGCGCGCCCCGTGGGCCGCGTGAACCGCGTCGCCGGCGCGTACCTCTTCCTTACGGGCGCCGCCGACCTCATGTGGCACCTGATGTGGACGTCGTCCACCCACCCCGAGGCGACGGCATTCGCGCACGCGGGCGCATGGTACGCGGCCATGATCCCATTCCTCACCCTCCTCCTCGTGCACGAGCTCTATCCGCCCGTGCGCCCGGAGCCCTGGCGCCGCATGATCCTCGGCGCAGTCTTCGCGGCGAACGCGTACTACCTCGTGAGCTTCGCGAGCGATCCCGGCTTCCTCGTCGCCGTGATCGACGGCCGCCCGGGGCGCATGGGCATACAGGGCACGTTCGCGCAGCACGTGGGCGCGATCATCCTGCACGCGAGCCAGGCTGCGGCCTTCGCCACTTCGGCGCGGGTCGCCCTCTCACCCTCGCGCACGCGCGTGCGCCGGCAGCAGGCTGCCGTCATCGCAGCTGCGTTCCTACTCCCCCTGTTCCACTCGGCACTGGACGCGTCCATCGTGTGGCCCGTCAGGCTCGCCTTCGGCCGCGTTGTCTTACCGGGGGAGATCGCCCGCGCCATATTCGGCGTCGGCCTCCTCGTCCTGTGCCTGGTGGCCGCCCCGAGCACGTGGCGGGCGTTCGAAGACCCCGCACGGCGGCGCATCGCGTGGGCCGTCCGCGGCGCGCTCGCGGTCGTCGCCGGAACGATGGCGTTGGACCCCATGCGCACTGCCGGCATCGTGAGCGTGGCGTACGACATCACGTTCATACGCCGCGCCATATGGGCCACTTTCGGTCTCCTTCTGGCCCTCGCGTTCGTGCGCTTCGGCATCGTGGGTCTGAGCGCACGCACGCGCCGGCGCGCCACCCGGGTCGCACACGCGAGCCTTCTCGCGCTCGCCCTCATGCTTCCCGTTAGCGTCCTCCTTTTCGTCGGGGGAAGTCACGCCCTCCTGGCCGTGGCCATCATCCTCAGCCTCGTCGGCATCGCCCTGGCCCCCGCGCCGCTGCGCACGCTGCGCGCCGGAGCCGCCCGTGTCCTGAACGTAGACGGCGCCGTGGCGGGGCCGGGCGAACTGGCGCGCGCGTACATGGATGCCCTCGACCGCCGGGCGGGGTCCGGCCAGGCGGTCGAGACCCATGACGACTCCACCCTCGCGGCGCTACGCGCCGAACTCGGGCTCTCCCTCGAGGACCACGACCGCCTCGCGCGCCTCGGGCGCGACCCCCACCGTCGCTCGCGGGTCCCCGACCCTCCGCTCCTCGGCCGCTACGAGGTGGAGCGCGAGCTCGGTCGCGGAGCGTTCGGAACTGCCCTTCTCGCCCTCGACGTGGTCACGGGCGAACGCGTCGTGCTGAAACGGTACCACGGCCAGTGGATGGAGAAGCGCGCCCTCGACGAGGCGCACGCCCTCGCGCGCGTGCGCCACCCCCGCGTGGTTCCGTTGCTCGCCATGGAGCGTGCCGGGAACGAGGTCTTCCTCGTCCTCGCGCACATGCGTGGCGGCACCCTCGAGGCACTCCTCCGGAAGGAGGGCCCACTCCCGCCCTCCCGTGCAGTCGCTCTTGCCCGGGACCTCCTTGACGGCCTCGCCGCCCTCCACGACGCAGGCCTCGCCCACGGGGACGTGAAGCCCGCGAACCTCCTCCTCGACGACGACGGACGCCTCGTCGTCGCGGACCTCGGCGCGGCGCAGCTCGAAGGGCCGCGCGAGGCGGACACGACGCTCACGAAGTCACCCATCATCGGCTCGTACGCGACCATCGCCCCCGAAATGCTCCACGGCGCGCGCCGATCCGCCGCCTCGGACGTGTACGCGGCAGGCGCCGTCCTCTATCGGATCCTCACGGGCGAGGACTACGTGCGGTTCGAAGGACGCACGCCCGTCGACCTCATGCACGCCGTCCTCCACGATCTCCCCCGCATTCCGCATGCGCGAATCCCGCGCCCGCTTGCGACCGTGATCGCGTGCACCCTCGACAAATCCCCCAAAGCCCGCTATCCGGATGCGCGCGCGATGCGGGCCGCCCTCGACGCCGCCGCGCCCGTGGCGATTGCCCACGCGGATCGCGAAACCGCGACCGGAACAGGTCCCGATGGAGCATCATCGACGCGCGCGGTCCCGCGCACGTGATCCACCCCGTTGCGGTTCGACGAATCTATTCGAGTCGCTTCACCCCCTCGGTCCTCCCGGATGCTGGTCCATCGACACCCAGGCGCACGGTACGTGGTCGAGGGGTCGCGCCGGACGCGGGCGCGCCCTCGCGGGGAGCGGAATTGGTGTGTCCGCGGGAGTCGATCCTGGTTCCCAGAGCGCGCGCTGCGGCCCACCAGTCGGGCGCAGGTCGCCCCGATCAAGCAAGCCCAATGGCCCGTCGGGGACGTCCGCCTCGTCCGTCCCGGATGGATGCCGTGGCCGAGCCGGGCATCCCGGATGGCGGGTGGACGAGGTGCCGCCGGGGATGGCCCGGCGCGCCGGATCACCCAGACGGCTCGGCGCTCCCGCCGCTCCCCGATTCAGTCTTCTGCTTCGCTGCCGCACCCTGCCCGATGTTCGCGATGCGCTCGCTCTCGCGGGCCTCCTTCGCGATCTCGTCATCGATGGATTGCAGGTCCTTCTGCACTTCCTCGGGCGAAGGGATCTTCCCGAGGACGCGTTCGGCTTCGCCGACGATGCGTTCGAGGTCGTCGACGCCGCTCACGTCCCGCGGCAGCTCCTCGGCACTGGCCCCCAGGTATTGACTCACGCCGCGCATGAGGCTCGTGATCTCGAAGGGGAGGACGATCTTCGTGGCCTGGCCTTCGCCGAGGCCCTTGAGGGCATCGAGGCTGAGGACGGTCAAGCTTTTTTTGTCGAGGGTGGCGGCACCCAGGGACAGCACACGCAGCGACTGGGATTGACCCTGCGCTTCGAGGATCCGCGCAAGGCGGGACCCCTCGGCTTCGAGGATCTTCGCCTGCCGGAGACCTTCCGCCTGCAGGATGGCGCTCCGCTTCGCACCTTCCGCCTGCAGGATCTTCGAGCGCTTGTCACCGTCGGCGCGGAGGATGGCGGCACGTCGCTCGCGCTCGGCACTCGTCTGCTCCTCCATGGCGGCCTTCACGCGTCCGATGGGGTCCACTTCGCGGATCTCGACCGCTTCCACGCGCACGCCCCAGGAATCCGTGGCTTCATCGAGGATGTCCCGGAGCTTGTGGTTGATGGCGTCCCGGTTGTACAGGACCTCGTCGAGTTCCATGTCGCCGATGATGGAACGCAGCGTCGTCTGCGCAAGGCTGATGGTGGCCAGCTTGTAGTTGGTGACCTCGAAGAACGCCTTGTCCGGGCTGATGACGCGGATGTACACGATGGCGTCCACGTTCGTCGGACTGTTGTCCTTCGTGATGACTTCCTGACGCGGCACATCGAGCACCTGGGTACGAAGGTCCAGTTTCACGACCTGGCTCACGAGGGGAATCACCCAGCTCACACCCGGATTCAGCTTGCGCTTGAACTCACCGAGCACGATGAGGAGGCCCTGCTCGTAGGGCTGGATGATCCGGACGCCCGTGAGGGCGATGAGCATGATCGCAACGAGGATGACGATTGAGAGGACGATGAGGGGTTCCACCATGGGAATCAGGCTCCTTCAGAACGGGATTTGGATTCGGCGTCCTTGGCGGCATCCGAGGAGGTGCCGGACGCACGGGATGCGGAGGACGGGTTTTCGCGGGCTGCCGCGTCGGCCCCATCGGGCTCGGCATCCACGACGAGGGTGACGCCGTCCACACGGACGACGCGCACGCGGGCGCCTTCAGGGATGTCGCCCTTGAGGGACATGGCGCTCCACTGGGCGCGCTCGATCCGCACCTTGCCGCGACGGGATTCGGTACTCAGGGCGCGCGTGACGCGACCCTGCTTCCCGACAAGGCTGTCGGCGCTCATGGTCGTGGGTGGCGCAGTCGCCGGCGCCAGCTTCCGGTACAGCATGATCGTTCCCACGGTCGCCGGAACCCCCACCACGATGGTGATGACGGGTGCCCAGAGCGGGTCGAACGCGATGTCGGGAGCCACGAACGCGAGGACGCCCATGACGAGGAGCACGGTTCCCGGGATGCCGATGAAGAATCCGGGCATCGCCGTCTCGATGAGGAGCAGGATGAT
>JBFILE010000029.1:0-18605 GCA_041599855.1 Thermoplasmatota archaeon | reverse complement strand
GTCCACCGGCCCTCGTCGTGGAGGGGCGGCCCGGCTTCGTTCGTCGTCATCGTGCGCGAGCCCCCCCGGCCGGGCATCGGATCCGGCCCGCTCCTCAAGCCCCCTATTCCGGCAGGTCCAGTTCCACCGTCAGCCGGCGGTGTCCGCGCCCCTTGTTCTCCGCCTTCGCGATGCGGAATCGGCCGAGTTCGCCAAGGGAATGGACGTGGGTGCCACCATCCGCCTGCACGTCGAGGCCTTCGATGTCGGTGAGGCGGATCGCGGTGAGGGACGGGTCCACGAGGTCGTCCTTCGTGCGCAGGAACTCGCGGGAGCGTGCCTCGAACTCGGCGCGCGGAATCGTGCGGTGGGTGACCTTGCGGTCGCGTGCGATCTCCGCGTTGACTAGGGATTCGAGGCGGTCCCTCACATCGGGGCCCCATTTGTCCCCGAAGTCCACGTCCACGCGCGCCCGGTCGGTGTGGAGCTGCCCGCCGGTGACGGCGGCGTCCCACTCCCGCGCGATGACGCCGCAGAGGACATGGATCGCGGTGTGGTAGCACATGAGGTTGAAGCGGCGGTCCCAGTCGAGTTGCACGCGAACGCGTTGGGCGATGTGGGGGACGGCGTGCCCGGGGTCGAGGTAATGGACGACGTCGTCGCCTTCGTTGCGGGATTCGATGACGTTCGCGGCACCCTGATCCCAGCTCAGGGTCCCGTGGTCGGACACCTGGCCCCCGCTCTCTGCGTACAGGATGGTGCGGTCGAGGACGACCCATGGCGGTTCCCCGGGCGGGGACGCGCGGATGACGGTGGCCTCGGTCTCGCGGAGGTATGCGTCCGTGAGGTACGCCTTCTCGGTCACGAGGCCGACGAAAGTGCCCGCGCTTTATGACCGTTCCCGCGCTTGGCCCCCGTCATGGCGGATGCGTCCGGGACCCTCCCGGCGATGATGCAGGCGGCATGGGCCCGCCACGGACCGGATCCCTGCTGCTATTCGAAGCACGGCGGGAAGTGGGTGGCCCTCACGTACGAGCAGCTCGCGGAGGCCGTGGAACTCCTCGCCCGCGGCCTTGCGAGCCGCGGCATCCGGCACGGCGACCGGGTGGCGGTGCTCCTCGACAACAGCCCGGAGTGGGTGATCGCGGACGCGGCGATCCTGCATCTGGGCGCGATCACGGTCCCGTTGCACACGGCGCTTCCCGCGCGCCAGAATGAAGCGTGCCTTCGGGATGCTGCGGCGACGGCGCTGCTCACGTCGGGCGATCATTGGCGACCGCTCAGCGCGTCCCGCGCGAACCTGCCGGATCTGGCGCACGTGGTCACGGCGGATGGCGCGGAGGACACGTCGCCGTGGAGCGCGCTGACGTCGGACGGCCGCACCCATCGGGAGGAGAATCGAGAGGCGTTCGCAAGGACGTGGCAGGGGGTGACGCCGGAGGACGTTGCGTCCATCGTGTACACGAGCGGCACGACGGGGGAGCCGAAGGGCGTCGTGCTCACCCACGGGAACCTGGTGGCGAACGTGACGGCAACGGGGAGCCTGCTGGACCTTGACGAAACCGCCGTCTCGCTGAGTCTCCTGCCGCTCAGCCACGGGTTCGAACGCATCGCGGAGTACGTGGGCATGCAGGCGGGCGGCCGAGTGTTCTACAGCGAATCCGTGGATGCGGCCACGGTCCGGGAGAACCTGAAGACGGTGCGGCCCACGATCCTCATCGGCGTCCCCCGCCTCTACGAGAAGGCGTACGCGCGGGTCATGGACGAGTTGCGGACGCGGTCGCCGCGCGCAACCCGCGCCTTCACGGCGGGCCTCACCGCGTGCGAGTGGAGCGCGGAAGGGGAGCGTCGCGGCGAACCCGCGACTGCCCTCGCCCGCATGCTGCGGCCCGTGGTCTTCCGGAAGGTGCACGCGGCCCTCGGCGGGCGCATCCGCATGCTCATATCGGGAGGAGCGCCCCTCAGCGAGGACGTGGCCCGGTTCTTCTGGGCCGTCGGCATCCCCATCCATGAAGGGTACGGGCTCACGGAGACGAGTCCCGTGATCACGTTGAACCGGCCGGGGGCGACGCGCCTCGGCACCGTGGGACAGGCGATCCCGGGCGTCGAGGTCGCCATCGACGACGGGAACGACGTGGGCGAGATCCTGACCCGCGGGCCCCACGTGATGCAGGGGTACTGGCGGAACCCGACGGCGACCGCGGACGTGCTGACGGCGGAAGGATGGCTGCGGACCGGGGACCTCGGATCCTTGGACAAGAGCGGACACCTGCGAATCTCCGGGCGAAAAAAGGAGATCATCGTGAAATCGAACGGGAAGAACGTGGCGCCATCACCGATCGAGAAGCGACTCGAAGGAACGCGGCCCATTGCGCAGGCGGTGCTCGTCGGGGATGATCGCCCGTTCATCGCGGCCCTCATCGTTCCCGACGCGCACGCCATCGCGGACCTCCTCGGGGAACGCCTCGATGAAACGCGGATGGCGGCGGACCCGCGGGTGCGGGACCTCATCCAGCGGGAGGTGACAGACGTGAACAGCCACCTGGGCGGGTACGAGCAGGTGAAGGCGTTCACGGTGCTCGACCGGGAACTCACCATCGAGAGCGGGGACCTGACGCCGACGCTGAAGGTGCGGCGGGGAGCGGTTGCGCAGGCGTTCGCAACGGAGATTGCGGGGATGTATGCCGGCGGCGAGGCCACGGCCGGCCCCGGCCAGCCTCCCGGGAAGGCACATTGACCTGCGCCGCCGCCCCGACCCCACGCCCCCTGTTGTCCCAAGGGACACCAGCGATACCTTGATAACCGGTCGTCAGTCTTCACGAAGACGCGCACGGGTTTTTCGACTTCGTGACCCGTTCGCGCGTAGTGGTCTTTGGTCGATTCTCTTGGGAACCATCCACCGTGTTCACGATGTC
Source organism: Thermoplasmatota archaeon (assembly GCA_041599855.1). Classification (GTDB taxonomy): domain Archaea; phylum Thermoplasmatota; class SW-10-69-26; order JACQPN01; family JAJPHT01; genus JBFILE01. The sequence goes on along the minus strand of JBFILE010000029.1, from coordinate 15,711 downwards.
GCCAAGCTCGATCTTGAGCGGGAGCGACGCACGGGCACCCCCGAAGTCGTGCTTGCCGAGGGCAAACGCGACGGGGACCTTGTCCAGATTGCGGAAGCGTTCGCCGAGGCGAACGGCCGCATCCTCGTGTCACGATTGGCGCCCGAGCGTCTCAGTCTCTTCGACGCCCTCCCCGATCACGTGGTCCGGGAGTACCATGCGGATGCCCGCATCCTCGTCCTTTCACGGGACGGGATCGAGCGCCCGTCGACCGGGGGTCGTGTTCTCATCCTTGCGGCGGGAACCAGCGACATCCCCGTGGCCGAGGAGGCACGCGTGGTGGCCGAGGAGGTTGGGTGCGACGTCACCTGCGTCTACGACGTGGGCGTCGCAGGCCTCGATCGGCTCCTCCGGGAGATACCAAGGATCCGGGATGCGGACGTCGTCATTGCCGTTGCCGGCCGTGAAGGCGCCCTTGCAACCGTCGTCGCGGGATTGAGTGACAAGCCCGTGATCGGACTCCCCGTTTCAACAGGATACGGAATGGGCGGGCAAGGCGAAGCCGCGCTCATGAGCATGCTCCAGAGCTGCTCACCGCTCACGGTCGTGAATGTGGACGCCGGCTTCGTTGCCGGTTCCCAAGCGGCCAAGATCGCCAACATGATCGCCCGGGAAAGGAGGGCGCCGAATCATGCCGAAGCCGAACTCGTTTGATGGACCATCCGATGAGGATGACGAGGAGATCAAGACCATCGTCACGAAGGTCAAGGACTCCGAGAAGCGTCTCACCAAGCTCATCGAGAAGCGCAATGAACTGAACGACACCGCTCGCGCTGCGCGCGAAGGCCGCGATGTCCTGAACGACCAGAAGCGGACCCTCGTGGACGAGATGCGCCGCCTCCAGGCTGAACGTGACCGCTTGAATGCGGAATCACGGGCCGCCCGCGAGGAGCGCAACAAGTACCAGGCGCAGGCGAAGTCGCTCATCGAGGCGAAGCGCCGGAAGCGCAAGGACGGCGGCGGGTACCAGGGCAAGGTCCGGGAACTCGAAGGCCAGATCAAGTCGCTCCAGTTCAAGCAGGAGACCTCGAGCATGCCGGTGCACGAGGAGAATGCGATGATCGACAAGATCAAGGCGCTCACGAAGGAGCTTGAGGTCGCGAAGGTCCAGTTCTCCGAGGAGGCTGCGCTCCTTGCGGAAGTGAAGGACATCGACCAGAAGATCGATGAACTCTTCAAGGAGGCGGACACGCACCACAAGGTCGTCGTGGAGAAGTCCAACGAGGCGCAGAAGTTCCACGACCAGATCGTGCCGATCCTCGGCGAACTCAAGTTCCTGGACCAGTCGAGCGACGCGAAGCACGAAGCCTACATCAAGGCCCGGCAGGAAGCGGACGCCTTCCACAAGCAGGGCCTTGAGATGCGGGACGAGCTGATGAAGGCCCGCGGGGAACGAAGCGCCGTCTTCGGTGACCGGAAGGCCATCGTCCGCGACCAGAACAAATCGGTCGCGGCGGAACTCTTCGACCAGAAGAAGCTCGACCAGGCCGCCGATGACGCGGTCGCCCTGCTCCTCAAGAAGGGCAAGATCCAGCTCTGACGAGTGCGAGATGAATCCCCCTGGGGGTCGCGGCGCGGGGTTCCGCGGCGCGGCCCCCGCCTTCGGCATGGCGACCCCGTCCGGTCATGACGCCCCGCGCACACCCTCCCTTCGAGGCCGGGAGGCTCGTTCGGAATCCGCCACGCCGTCCCCCGGCGCATGCCCGGTTGCCCCGTGAAAGGGCGCTCGGCGCCTCAGTAGTACAGGATGCTCCGCGTCGCGGAATCCCGGTTGATCTGCTGCACGTCAAGGGGGCACGGATCGTCGATGCAGAACTCGGTCACGATGACGCGGCTTTTTGCAACGACTCCGAGGAAGCCCCCCGTCGGAGGCGCGTTGATCGCGGCCAACGGTACAAGGGCCGTGAGCTCGCCGTCGGGACCCGTGGCGAAACTGCTGGCCACATTCTGGCAGAAGTAGCCGCCTTCCATGCAGAGCGTGGCCGTGTGGCTGCCGCTCGACGCCACGTTCCATTCCACGACCCAGTGGAAGCCGCGGATGACGAACTTGAACGAATACCACTGCTCGAGACTACCGGCTTCGGCGACGGCGTCGGCAAGGCGCACGGCGACCTGCATGTCGCCACCCATGGGACGGACGTCGGCACCGACGATGTCGGCGCTCGGGCGGCCGGCATCCGGCCGGGGGTCCGGCACTTCGGTTCCACCGATGAGGAGAACGTACGCGACGTCTCCGCGCGCATCGGCCACGGCATCGACGGCCGCAACCGGTGACGCCGCGAATGAAAGCGCGAGAATGATGATCATGAAACGACGCAGCATGTGCTCAACCCGGACGAACGAGCACGCGGGGGGTAATGAACAGTTTCGGGATTGCGTGTCGCACGTGTGAACGTGTCACATCATGGCCCCGTGAAGGCACGGCACATGGTAGTCGGCGCCGCGTCGGCATCCAGCCCGGGATGACAGGACACGGGGGGAGGCTGGTCTGTCAACGCCCCCCACGGTCGGCGCCGCGTCGGCATCCAGCCCGGGATGACAGGGGCCGGGGCGGAAAGGGCCACGGATGGACCAGGAACCGAGCGAAGCACGCCCCTGCTGGGACCGTGGCGGCACGCGCCGTGGTTGGAACAGGAACCGGGGCGGAGTACGCCCCGGAGGGAACCGGGGCGGAGTACGCCCTGGTGGGAACCGGGGCAAAGCCCCGGGGTGGGCGATCTCAGAGGAGACCGGCCTTCTGGAGGACCATGAGGTCCTCCGTGGACAGCTTCTCGCCGCCCTTGAACTTCTGGAAGATGTCTTCCGCTTCCTGCTTGGCAGCGGCGTGACCGTACTCGCTGCGGCGACCGCGTTCGCGGGAGCGCATGACGAGGATGACCTTCTCGAAGTCACGGATCTGGTTCACCATCTCGATGTACTCGTGGTGGACCTTGTCCGCTTCCTGCTTGCTCTTGATGAAATCCGCCTGGGCACCGTCCGCCTGCTTGCGGACCTTGTCGGCACTCTCGAACAGCTTCACCATCGAGTCGTGCTCGCTCTGGGCGCTGTTCGCCGCGATGGTGACGTTCTTGTGCTGGTCCTCGGCGTCCGTCTTCGCGATACGCATCTCGTCGTATGCGGCCTTCAGGGTGGCGTCACCCTCGAGGACGTTCTCCTTGCCGGCGATCTCCTTCTGGAGGGATCCCATCTGGTCGATGAGATCCTTTTCCGCCTTCGGGGACAGGACCTTGGTCTGGTGCTCGTATTCGAGCTGACGCAGGCGGTGCTTGAGCTTCCCGATCGAGAAGCCGTCACGCGGCATCTTGTCCTTCTTGAGCGCATTGAGCGCGTCCGCCTTCTCGTTGGCGACGCGGTTCAGGTCGTCCCGCTTCGCCTTGAGCGTCCGCACATCCTGGTTCAGCTCATCGCGCTTGGCCTTGTGGCCATTCGCTTCATCGATGAGGCTTCGAACCTGGGCGTTCAATTCGTCGCGGCGCTGCGCGTGTTGCTTCGTCTGATCGTTAAGCCGGTCGCGAAGATCGCGGTGTCGGTTGGCCCGCGCATTGAGCTTCTCTTTCTTGTCAAGAAAGTCCTCAATGACGACCTCGGCCTGGTCGCTCGTGGCGTTCATAAGCTATACCTCCCCGCGGGCAACGCCCCGGGTGTGACCATGTCCCTGTCCAACGGCCCGGATCCAAGAGGGAGACACACGCCAAAAGGGGTGCTGTCGCCGGAAACCGATGCCGCTGACCATGACTTGGTGAGGCGGGGGATGCCCAGACCCCTATATGTATGTTATTGCCGCGCCAACGGCAGCGCGGAAGGAAAACCGGCGTGATGGAACCCCAGGTGCCTGACGCACCCCACCCCCGTGGTACTTCGGCGGTCCAGCGACGATGAGCCGTCAACTTGCAGCGCCGGGCCCCAAGCCGTCACTTGCAGCCCCGGAGCACCAAGCCATCAGTTCCGGGGCGGGAGCCCGACGGCGGACGCCATGCCGCCACATGCGGCGCAGGCGCACGACGCCGGCCGCCAAGCGGTCACTTGCGGGGCGGAAGCACGACGGCGGTCACCCAATACCGGACCGATTCCCGGATCCGGCTCGAGAACAGGGCGCCGTTCATGGGTTTCACGAGGTAGGCGTTGGCACCCAGGGAATACGCGCGCCCCACGTCGTTGTCATTGTCGGACGAGGACAGGACGAGGATCGGTATGATGGCGAGTCGAGGATCCTTCTTCACGATCTCGAGGACCCCGAAGCCGTCGCGGCGGGGCATCTTCAGATCGAGAAGGACGAGGTCGGGCCGCGTTTCCGGTGAGTCGATGCACCCCGTGAGCCGGGCGACCGCGTCTTCCCCGTCCACCGCCATGTCGACGAGGATCCGGACGCCGGACTCGGCAGGGTCATTGCCACGGGGCGCGACCTCCTCCGCCAGGACCTCCAGGGCCCGGCGGGTGAGGAACCGATGATCCTCGTTGTCGTCTGCGACGAGGACGCGAAAGTCCACGGCGCCGACTCGCGGCGGCGACCTATAAGGATTCCTTTCCTGCCCGGGGCCCTGCCTGCGCGGCGTGCTGCCGCGGCTGGGACGGAATCCCGGCCTCCGGGCGCCGCGCCCCCTGTAGCCGCTCCCGTGGGATCCGGAACCGGAACGCCGTGCCGCGTCCGGCTTCACTTTCAAACGTGATGGATCCCCCGTGGCGCTCGACGATGCGCTTCACGATGGCGAGGCCGACGCCGGTCCCTTCCGATTCGGGCGCGCCGGGTTGCGGGATCCGCTCGAACAGCTGGAAGAGGCGCGACTGGTACTCGGTGGGGATACCGAGGCCATTGTCCTTGACCTCGAACTCGCCGAATGATCCGGTTTCCGTGCCCCGGATCAGGATCTCAAGGGGTCGCGCCGGGTCCCGGTACTTGATGGCGTTGTCCACCAGGTTCTGGAAGACCTGCTCGATGCGGACGGATTCCCCCCACACCTCCGGCATGTCCGGGCTTATCGTGACCTGGGCCCCCGCTTCCTCGAGGCGTTGTGCCGCCCGCTCCACCACCTCGACCACGAGCCCCCGCGAATCGAGGGCCCGCGGGACTTCGATGACGCGGCCGGCCCGGGACAATTCGAGGAGGTCGTGGATGAGGTGCTCCATGTTGCGTGCGTTCTTCTCGAGGCGGGACAGGAAGAAACGGTCCTCTTCGCCGAGTTCCACGTCCTTCAACGCCTCCACGTACCCCTGGATGCTGATGAGCGGCGCCTTCAGGTCGTGACTCACGGTGTAGAGGAAGGTCTCGATCTCCTTGTTCTTCTCGGTGAGTTCCTTCGTGCGGTCCGCGACCATCACCTCGAGACGCGCAGCGTATTCGAGGATCTCCCGCTGCTGGGTCTCCAGCTCGCTCGCCATGCGGTTGAAGCCGCGGGCGAGGTTCCCGAGTTCATCCTCGCGGATTTCGTCGACGCGCGTCATGAACTCGCCGCGGGCGATCGATTGCGTCCCCCGTTCCAACTCCTTGATGGGGCGCGCAATCTGCCACGCGACCGCCCAAGTGCCGAGGCCGAGGAGGAGCACCAGGGCGACCGCGACCCCGAACACGACGAATCCGAGTTCCCTGACGCCTCCATACGCCGTCTCGGTAGGTTGCGCCGCAACGAGGGCCCAGCGGAACCGGTGGACCGGGGCGTACGCCGCGAGGAGTTCCCCGCCGACGACGCGGCTGTCCCCTTCCCATACCCCGGAGCCCATGGACGACAGGGCCGCTGCAACCGGGGGGTCCGCGGAATAGTTCGTGGCATCCGGCGCGGGGCGCCCCTGGGAATCGTAGATGACGGTGCCGTGGCGGTCCGTGAGGTACACGATCTCGTCCGGACTCTGGGTGAGGTTGCGGACCTCTTCACCCAGCTTCTCCAGATTGATCCCGCCGACGAGGACACCGGTGCGGTTGTTCTCCCGCAGGACCTGCGTCGCCACGGCCACGTGGGGCGTCCGCGCAATGTCCGTGCCCGTGTACACGTCGGTGACGATGGCGTCGGTGTTCGCCGGATCGGCCAGGATGGCGCTCACGAAGTACGGCCGATCATCGAACCGCAGGCCCCAGAGGTCGGAGGCGGGAAAATCGGCGACGCGATGGCCCGTCGTGTCAAGGAACCACACCTCGTCGAAGAACCGCCCCCCTTCGTAGAGGAGGACTAGACTCCGGTTGATCGCCGCCCAGTCGCCGCGCTCCGCCGCCTGCTGGAACTGGGGGTCAAGGGCTTCGCTTGCGATGCGGCCTTCCGCCGCCGTCACGTAGAGTTCGATGAACCGTGCGCTCGCTTCCGCGACTTCGAGATTTCCCTGCCACACTTCGGTCTTCACGAGCTCCTCCGCCTTCGAGACGGAGACTGCCGTGAGCGCGGCCAACGGAATGGTGGACAGCGCGAGGAATGTGAAGAGCATCCGCGTGCGTAGCGAGCGCATGGGGAAGGGTCCGACTGGGGGCACGCCGCCGAAGCGTCTTAAGCGCACGCGTTTTGCGCAACCCGCACCCGGTCAACCGGACGGAGGGTAGCACAGCCAGCCGGAAACGCGACGTGGCGGGCCGAGGATGCCGGTGAACTCCACCCATTCGTTCCCCAGGGGCCGCAGGATCAGGGGGACGCCCAATCCCGCAGCGAGGCGGGCAAGGGCGGTCTGGATCTCCTCCGGGGGGCGCACGCTGACAATCAGGGCGGCATGGGCGAAGAGGCCAGCATCCGGCTGGAGGACATCGTCGATGACTGCCGCAAGCGGTGCCGGCGCATCGAGGACCCGCGGGTCCACGTCCGTCACCGTGACCGCGTAGCCGAGGCCTGCCAGATCGAGTGCGGTGGCGAACCGGGCGCCTGCGCCGATCTCGACGATCTGCGCTCCGTTCGGAATCGCAGCGAGGAGATTGCGGGGGACCAGGAACGGATCCGTCATCCAGCCGCGAAACGCGCGCCGCCATTTCAGGGATGGGGTCGAGGATCGGCCACGGCCATCGGGCGCCACCGGGAAAAAGAGGGGAAGCGGGCGGCCGGAGCCCCCCGCGACGGAACAGGGGTTCCGCCTATTCGGCTTCGTACGTGTAGCCGACGTTGAAGCCGAGCCACAGGTGGACGGCCGCAAGCGCCGCGCCCGCCGGGATTTCGCCGCCTTCCTCGCAGAACTCGGAGGTGCCGGACCCGACGATGCCGCCGTTCACGTCGTAGAAGTAGATGTCGATGTCACAGGTGCCGACGACGCCGGCGTCCCCGACGAGGCTGTACTCTGCAAGGCCTTCTTCGAGGGCGAAGATGGCGCCATCGACTTCCATGATGATGCCCGTGTTCGCGTAGAGGTCACCGGTGATGCCGCTCGAAAGGCCGGCACATGCGCCGAGACATCCGGGAACGGGGTTCATCAGCAGCATGGTGCCCTCTTGCGTCTGGGCGGCGAGGGCAGGGGAGGCGACCAGCATGAGGGCCGCGAACATGGTCACAAGGAATTTCTTCATGGGGAGAGTCTCCTTTCGTTCCCCCCGTCGCTGGGGATGGGGGAACCCGGTCGCACGGAACCGGATGGGCTCACATCGCGGGCCACGGACACTGTGGCTTTCGGTGCCACCGCCGTGAGTGTCACCTTACGCATACGGTTTCCGGATGGCTCACCGGAGCCGCGCCCTCGCGAGCGAATACCCTTATGACCGGCTCCGACTCTGCTACCCCGTGTCCGGCGCGGCGGCCCTCGGGGCCCACATGCTCCACTTCCGCAATTTCGAGCACGAGGACCTCTTCGAAGTGGTCCGGCTCGCGAACCGGAGCCTGAACGAGAGCTACGACGGAGGACTCTTCCTCCAGCTCGCCGACCTCTACCCGGACGGCTTCATCGTCGCCGAGGACGCCAGGGGAATCCAGGGATTCATCATGGGGGTCGTCGAACGCGCCTACGAGACCCGCGTCCTGATCCTCGCGGTGGACGAAGTGGGGCGCGGACGTGGCGTCGGCACGACCCTCGTGAACCTGTTCATCGACCGGTTCCACCGGAAAGGGATCCGTCGCGTGAACCTGGAGGTGCGCGTCTCGAACAACACCGCAATCCGCCTGTACGAGCGGCTCGGGTTCGAGCGCCGCAAGATCATCCCCGGCTACTACGCGGACGGCGAGGACGCATTCCTCATGTCCAAGATCATCGGCTGATGCGGCCCCGCGCATGGGAGCCATGACGCGCCGCGTCAGCAGTGGATGAGATGGTTGCGTCGATCTGCACCGGATCGACGCGCCGTGACCGATTGAGTCCGACACGACGCTCCGGGATGCGGTCCTGCCGAAAACCCTTATTTCGGGTTCGGAGCATGCCGATTCGGCGGTGCGCTTTTGGCGCCCGGGGGGTCGGTAAATGGCGAAATTCCATCCGTCGAATGACGAACTCTCGACCATCAATCGCGCATACCTCATGCAACGCACGCGCGACCGAACGGAGGCCCGGCTCACGGGAGGGACCTCCACGTGAGGCGGCCGCATCTGCCGCAGGCAGCGAATGGCCCTTCCGCGCGCGGGTCGGAGCGCCACGCGAGCGAGATTGCCGCGGGACTCGCCACCATCCAAGCCATGGGCGAATCCCTGAAGACGCGCCTCGATGCGAACGGAAGCGGCGACCTGGCAACCGCCATGGAGGCATTGCTTGCAGAAGTCGCGCGACTCACGGCCCTCACCGGCGAACCCGGCGTCGCGACGTTCACCCGGGGATCTGTCCTCGAATGCGAGACTTGCGGGAACACGTTCGTGAACCAGCTTGCCGCCGTTTCCGAACCGCGCTGCCGACGATGCAAGGGGCCCGCCGGCAAATGGCGGCCGGCTGAGCCATGAGTCACGTGGCGTCGACGATGCAAGAAGGCACGTTCGCGTGAAGGCGTGATGAGATGGACCACGCACCTCGGAGGTGCGATGGCGCACGGGCAAGGGGCCCAGCCGCGGCGCAAAAAACGATTTCCGCGAACGCTTGCGCTGCAACGATCACGGGCATTCGATGAGTGAATCCCTGGGCGACGAGGGATGGGATTCCGGGATGCGGGCATCCGGGAAGGTCCATCCCCCACGCCACATGACGGATCAGTGCGCGCGCACTTTCTCCATCTTGTTCAGGATGTGTTCCATGCGGTGACTGATCCGCGCCGGCCCGCTGTACTCGCCGTCGCTGATGATGTCTGCAAGTTCTTTCCCGAGCGTGAAGATCGCACGCTTGTGTTCGCTCTTCGAGCGATGCACGTGAACCGGTGAAACACCGATCTCGTGATAGCTGTGGAACGCCTCGGGGCTCGTCACACCCTGCGATTCGAGATGCGTCTTGATCTCGCAAAGCAGCGTGTGCATCTGGATGAGTTCATCCTTGTGCACTTGTTCCCCTCCAAGTGGTTGTTAAGGCACGGGTTATAAAGACGCGGGTCGCTTTAAGCCTAGCGTCGGATCGAGCCGGGTCTTGTGGAATTCCGGCGCGCGCATGTCCACATGTTGGGGTTCGCGGACCCCTTGATCGCTCGGCGTTGTCGCCGGGTGGGATCCGTCGCCGCGCGGAAACGATGCCCTCAAGGCCTTTTCGGAACGCGTTCCGCGGCACGATCGCGCCGTGCCTCCCCATTCACATCGAAGAAATCGTCGCGGCGACTGCAGGACCCACATGGATGGTGCGCGCGCCGGCCCGGACACGCGGCAGTCGCGTTGCGATCACGGGTCAGGACCCGCTTCCGGTTTGACGCACGCGCGATCCGACGCACCCCCGAAGGCGCGGGGATGTTGGCCGGTCGTTCAGCGGACCCGCAACTGGGGATCCATTCACAACAGCAAAAGGGGAATGCGGGGCCCGGAGGCCCCGCGGATGGCGGCGCCCGAAGGCCCCGCGTTGACCGGACTCAGAGGTCGTTCCGGGTGACGACTTCGACATCGGTGGGCTTCTTCGTGATGTTGCCCGTCTTCACGCCCACGAGGGTCGTGATGCCCTTGTCGGCTGCGATGTCGAGAAGGCGCTGGGTGATGACGCCGTCGAAGACGACCATCTTCACCTTGTCACCCTCCTTCTTCAGGGTGTCCGCGAGGTCGCGCACCGGGATGGTGTCCTTGACGCGGTCGAATTCCTCGGTGAGGAGGATGGCCTGGAGTTTCCCGGAGAGCTCGTCGAGCATGCCGGAGAACTTGCCTTCGCGTTCTCCCTGGGGTGCGGCTGCGGCGCCCGGGCGCGCGTCTTCGCGGCGGGGTTCGCGGACTTCGCGCTCGGCGCGTTCCTCGCGGCGCGTGTCGCGGCGACTCTCGCGGCGTTCATCCCGTTCCCGGTCGCGTCCGCCACGACGGCCACGGCCACGCTCTTCGCGGGGCTCGGTGGTTTCGCGGGCTTCGGCGGGCTCGCGGGTCTCGCGCGGTTCGCGGTCGCCACGGGGTTCGCGGTCGCCACGGGGTTCACGGTCGCCACGGGGTTCACGGTCGCCACGGGGTTGGCGCGGCTCGCGGTCGCCACGGGGTTCACGGTCGCCACGGGGTTCGCGGCGTTCGCGGCGGGGCTCGCGGCCCTCGGGAGTCTCCTGGCGTCCACGGGACGGGGACGCGGTCTGCGCGTAGTCGTCATCGGCTTCGCTGCGCCCGCGGGCGCGGCCACGCACGTTGTCCCGGGATTCCCGGGAGGCACGGCCGCCCTCGATGGAGTACATCTCGACGAACTGCTCCGCCGGGATCTTGTTGCGCAGGGACTTGATGAGCTGTTTCTGGGTGAGTTCCTCGACTTCGCGGGAGCGCGGGGCGCGGGCGATGAAGTCGACTTCCGCCGTCTGCAGGAGTTCCTTCAGGATGAGTTCGCCGCCGCGGTCGCCGTCGACGAACGCGATGGAGGACTTCTCCTTGCAGAGGTCCACGATGGTCCTGGGCACGGACGTGCCCTCAACCGCAATGGCATTCTTGATGCCGTGCTTGAGGAGGTTGAGAACGTCGTTGCGCCCTTCCACGATGAGGATGGAGTCGCTGCGGCTCACGTTCGGTCCGGCGGGGAGACGGTCCTGGCCGAAGGAGATGATCTCCTCGACGCGGACGGTGTCGCGTACCATCTCGGTGAGGTCCTCGCTCTCGGAGACCGAGGTCTCCATGAGGCGCTGGAGGAGGTCCTTCGCGCGGTCGATGACCTGCTTGCGCTTCGTGACGCGGACATCCTCGACGCTCTGGACCTTGATCTCGGCCTTGCAGGGTCCGACACGGTCGATGGATTCGAGGGCGGCCGCGAGGATCGCGGTCTCCACCTTGTCAAGGCTCGACGGGAGAATGATCTGCCCGATGCTCTTGCCCTTCTTCGAATCGACATCCACCTCGATCCGGCCGATGCGGCCGGACTTCTGGAGGTCGCGCAGGTCGAGGTCACTGCCGAGGAGGCCCTCGGTCTGACCGAAAATGGCGCCGACGACATCCGGTTTCTCGACGACGCCCTCAGCGGAGAGCTGCGCCTTGACCACGTACTTCGTCGTGTTGGGATCAATGCTCAGTGTCATTGGGTGAACTCCTGTTGGAGTTGGACCGGAACAACAAGGGCGACCGCCGACGGCGGGACCGCACGTCCAGTCCACGCGATGCGCCCCCGCGGGAGCGTTTCGCACATTCGAGTCCGACCTCCGGCCCACCCGGTTCCCGGCAGGTCCGGTTCCGGGATTCCCGGTCGCGGGCCCTCTTCCGAGGGGTGGCCGGTCCGGCACCCGGGAACGTGGTCGCTCCGCGCGCCGCTTGGGTCGCTGCGGATGCCGCGTTCGCTTCGGGCGTGCCACAGGTCTCCTTCGGAGGCCGGCGCGCGTTGCGCGTCGCGACCGATGGGCGCGTGGCCGGATCGGCGGATCATGGTCGGGGAGTCCGCGAGCGGTGGATTCCAGCCATGCGCCACCGGCGCATCGGAATCCCGCGGTGTGCCACCGGCACACCTTTTCGCCGTCTCAACGGCCGCGGCACGCGCGAGGCCTCGGGAGGGGATCGCGGCCCCGGGTCCAGACGGCGAGGATTGGGCCATCTGCGATCCGCGGGAGCCGGTTGTCGACTTCTCGGGAGGCGGCGCGTCACCGGCTTCGGCCGTGGACGCCCCGGATGATGAATGTGAAGCGTGGATCGGACGATGTTTGTTCCGAATTCCGCTCGGCCCAAGACATGCATGAACCTTAAACGTATTCTCATGGTCCCGGGGGCCCACAGACCCTACCGGTGGCGGCGCGCCACGGCGTTCCGCAGGCTTTCCATGTACCCGTGGAGGCCTTCGACGTCGAGAATCTCCTTGCGGGTGCTCCTCGCGATGGCCCGGCGGAAGGTGTTGTCCGGCCGGACCCCGTTCGCTTCGAGGGCGTCGATCAGGAGCCGGGCAAGCTGACCGCCTGTGCGGTCCCAGTCCGTGAGGACGACGGCTTCCCTCCAGTCGCGGGCGTATGCCTCGGAGAACGCGAACATGGTGAGCCCGCGATTGATCTTGATGATGTGCCCGGTGAAGCCGAGGGCGCGGAGGGCAGTCTCGTCCTTGTCCCCCTCGACGAGGATGGGGACCTCCTCGTTCCGCAGGCGCAGGTCGTCAAGGATGCAATCCAAGGCTTCCAGTCGTTCCGCGGGATTCATGGATCCGGCTCTCCTTGCATTGCGGCGCGGAGGCGGGCCAGTCCGGCATGGCCCGCGATGCCGGCGACGCTCACGGTCTTCCGGCGGTCCAGATGCCCGTGTTCCACGGTGACGGCCGACGATGGGACGTCGAAGAAGCTGGCGATCGTCTGCACGACTTCGAGGTTCGCGCGTCCGTTCTCCGGCGGCGCGCGCACCCGGATTCCGATGCGTTTGCGCCAGGGATTGTAGCCCGCCGGGAATGCGGGGTCCGAGGCGCCCGGCGTGACCTCAAGGTCAAGGCTGATGCCTCCGCCCACGCGGGTGTGGGCGCCCGGGACGGGCGCATGCTCACCTGCGGAGGCGCGGGCGGCGCCACGCGGGGGGACCATGGTCAGGGAAACCATGCGTTCGCGCGAGTATTAAAGGCTCTGCCACGGGTCGAAACGGGTCGCGGCCGGGAGACGGTTCATGGCGTGGCGATGGGTGGTCGGCGTTTTTCCTGCCATGAGGTGGGCGGCGCGGGGATGGTTGAGGGGCCTGGGGGGAGCCGGGGGCTCGCTCGCCTGGGTCCGCGGGGCTGGTAGGGAGGTACCGGCGTGCCGAACCCGGGGCCGGTAGGGAGGTACCGGCCTGCCGAACCCGGGGCCGGTAGGGAGGTACCGGCCCGATGGGCGTTTCCCGGCGTCCCGTGACGTCCGGACCCGAGGGCTCCTGCGTCCCACGGTCCCCGCGTCCCCGCGTCCCGGCGTCCGCGCCTCAGAACCCGGCCGGCGGCACGATGTACACGGGCTCGTCCGGGTTTACGCATCTGCCCGGCTCGAACTTCCATACGCGGACTTCGCCCCAGGATTTCTCGAACTTGGTGGCGAGCTCGGCGCCGCAGTCGTTCTTGAGCTTGTACCAGAGGGCGTCCTCGTGTTTGAGGTTCAGGTACTTGTCCTCGACGAGCCACGTGATCTCGCCCATGTGGATGAGCTTCTTGAGCATCCCCTGCTGGTAGAAGTGGTACGTGGGGTGCCCGTTGTAGTAGTGGAGACTCCATCGCCCGAGAAGGGTTCCGATCTGGCCGTCTGCGGGGTCCGAGTTCGCGTCGATGTACGCGGCGGCCTCTTTCGTTCCGTAGCCGAACACCTTGTCCTTCACGTCGGTCACTTCGTCGAGGGATTCGGTGGCCGCGCCCCATGCGGGGATGCCGGAGAAGAGGACGATGCCGGCGGCTGCGAAGGCCCCTGTTGTCCGGTTCCTTGCGATCGCCTGCCGGGAGAGGGCGTTTGCTGCGAAGGGCGCGAGGCCGGAGGGGATGCGGGCGGCCATGAGGGCGACGACGGGTGCGAGGGGGAGGAGGTAGAACCATTCCTTGCGCGAGCTGTACATGAGGAACGCGAAGAACACGAGGCCGAGGAGGATGACGGGGACGGCGGCCGCATCCTTGCGGGGGTTGCGGACCACGTCGACCAGCAGGACGGCGCCGCCGGCGGCGCCGAGGAGGACGAGCCATGTGCCCATGAGTTTGAACACGTTGCCGCGTTCGGCGGTGAAGTACCAGTGCCATGGCTTCTCCACGGTGGTGAGTTCGGCGAACCCTGCGGGCGCGAGGCTCGGGTCGACTCGGCCGAGTTGGAAGTGGAGTTTCTCCATGAGGAAGGTCCACCCGTCCACCTTGAGGATGAGCAGGATGTAGAGGAGTCCGAGGGCCACGATGGGGATGCTGCCGTAGGCGATCTGGAGTCCGACTAGTTTTAATCGCGCTGTGGCGGCGGGGTCGGCTCGCTGGCGGGCCCAGAGGTCGAGGAGGATCACGAAGAGGGCGGTGCCGGCGACCACGGGGATGATGAGGATCCCGGGGAGTTTCGCGAGGACGGCGAGGCCGGCTGTGACGCCGGCAAGGATGGCCCATGTGCGGGCGCGTCGGGGCGCGTCGTGGCCGCCGGTGTTGCTGCTGCTGCTGCTGCTGCTGCTGCTGCTGCCGCCGTCGTGGTCGAGGCGTGTTGCGTGGCGGACCCAGATCACGAGGAAGAGGAGGGCGAGGGTGAGGAAGAACACGAAGCCGGCGTCGAGCATGGCTTTGCGGCTCAGGTTCACGTGGAAGGGCATGACGGCGAGGAAGACGCCGGCGAGGCTTCCGAGGAGGCGGTCGCGCATCTGGACGCCGATGGCGTAGACGAGGGGGATCGTGGCGGCGCCGAGGATGATGCTGACCCAGATTCCGGTGATGTCTGCGGCGCCGAATATCTTGTAGGCGAACGCGAACATGTAGAGGACGACGGGGGGTTGGCTGACGAAGGGGGTGGGTGGCCACGCTTCGACGGGGTTGAGCTTGGGGTAGCCGAGGGCGAGGAGGTCGTCGGCGAGGTAGCCGGCGACGATGCCGTATTCGGCTTCGTCGCCGTAGTAGAAGACGGGGTCGAGGGAGGTTGATCGGATGCCGAGCGCGAGGATGAACAGGACCAGCGCGGGCCAGTGCCGCTTGAGGCCCTTGAGCGCCACGTCCCGGGCGTTCGTCATGCGCGACGTCACAGTCCCAACGCACGTTCGATCCGGTGGCTTTTGGTTGTGGTACGTGGGTGGATGGATTGCGTCGGCGCGGGCCCAGGGGGGCGTAGCGCGTCGTGCGGCGACCGCGTCCGATGGTGCGGTCGGCCGCGTTCGATGCGGCACGGGCGGCTGTTTATGCGGCGGCGGTTCTGCCTGCCGGCCAGGGGGATGAAGGTATGACCCGGCACTAACAGCGAAGTTCACGGGATCCGATGATCGGCCTCCCCCGCATGACCCTGTGCCGGGTCTTCAGGTTGTATGGTGCTCCGTTGACCCGGCTTCACTCTCGGGCCGCACGGCCCCGTCCGCCGGGAGCCCATTGGCGGAGCTCCGGCGAGGACTCGGACCGGTTCCGTATTACCTTTTGCTTGCGGGCTGGGGCGCCTCCAGTTCAGGATGCGTCGCGGTGGGGCGATCGAACGGGCCTTGCTCGTCGTTGTGGGGCGCGTGGATGGCAGGCGTCGTCGTGGTCGTCGTCGGGCGGGCGTGGTCCGTCGTCGTCGTGGTCGTCGTGAGGCGGGTGGGCGAGCGCCCGTCGTCGTGGGATCGTCGCGCGGGAGGGCGGGCGTCCGTCGTCGTGGGGCGGGTG
>JBFILE010000028.1:0-18613 GCA_041599855.1 Thermoplasmatota archaeon | reverse complement strand
GGGAAGTGGCGGGACGACAAGTCCGCGGAGGAGGCCACGTCCACGGAGGAGATTGTCGCCATGTACCGGTTGCAGGGGCGCAGCGGGGAGAAGGCGGCGGACGAGTGATCGGGGTGCCGCGGCACCGAGCCAGCCCAAGCTGTCGCAGGCGACGAGGAGCGCAAGTGGTCGCACGCGGCCCGTGATCGCAAACGGTCACAGGTACCGACCGACTCCAGCGGCCTCAGGCGACCTGCACGTTCGGCGCGACACGCGGACGCCACACACGCTCAGAACTTCGACACCATGCGCCGGAACGCCCCCGGCATCTCATTCCCGTCGGGCGACTCCAACCGCACCTCGTCGCCGTCCCACCGGTGCCGGTAGAAATCCCGCGTGGCAACAACCTCCGCGTAGAACCGCTGTTCCTCGGGTTTCGAGAACCGGTCGTTCGAGACGCAGGCGGCTTCGGGCAACCGTTTCAACGCCTGGAGGACGATGCCATCCGCCTGCCGGCGTTCCGCCACGGAATGCGGTTTCCCCATGTACTTCGTGCGGAACGCGTAGGGGTCATCCATCAGTTGGAAGAGGTTCCCGTCCGAGACGACGAGGGGCACGTAGCGCTTCTTCCGCAGGAGATCGACCACTGCGTCAAGGTCCGCGAGGCGCGCCTTGGGAACCGTGGTTTCCGTCACATCGACACGGCGGCGTCGGGCCACGTTGCTCGCGTCCACGAAGCACGCGAAATGGGGCCATGCACGTTCCTGGAACGCGGCCACCTTCAACGCGCGGCGCAGGAACGCGATCCGATCCTCCGCGGTGGGCGCGTCCACGCCGGGGACGATTCCGCCTTCGAGGAAGGCCAACGCATCCGATTCCGCTGCGGGCTCGATCGGTTCCGCCACGGGCGCCCCATGGCGGGATCAGGAAAAAGCCCTTTGTCGGGGGCGCGGCCGGATCACGGACGAACGGCGCGTCGCCCCGTCATGGGACCCGCCCGTGATCAGCGACGCGCCGCAGCCTCTTCCATTGCGATTCCGGCGTGCACCGGGGCCGGCGGCTCCGCCCCTTTGGGCCACGTCCGTGCGGCGCGCGCCAGTCCGGGAATGAGGGTCCGTGTCGGCAATCCGAGGTCGGGGGAAGCCGCGGGCCACAGGACGGAGATGACCATGTCCTGCAGAACCATGTCCCACGCGCGTCGTTTCCCCTCGGGCATCGCGACGGCAACCTCGACGGTGACGTACCGGTCCCGCGACGGGTCCACACGGAGCGCATCCGCAAGGTCGATCATGCAATGACTCCACGACCCCGCCTCTCCCGTGCCCGCGTCCACGTCGAGGGCGAGCCGGTCGGGTGCGCGGCCCACATGGGGCGTGTCCCTCACGTGGACGATGAGGCTGCGGACGACCGGGATGTTGCGCGGCATCCGCTCGACCCATGACAGGTATGCTTCTTCGGGCGTGGTGCCGGCTGCGACCTTCAGGGGCCGCGTTGTGAGGGTGGCAACGCCCCCGCTCCCGCGGCCTTCCAGGAGGAAGCCACCGGGAGTCGGTCTCCAACCCGTCGGGTCGGCCCGTCCCGTGAGGGATCGGAGGGCCCGCACGAGTGCCCGTTCCCGGACCCGGAGGTGGGGCGCGGTGGACACATGCACGTCGCCCATGTGCAGGTGATGCTCGTTCACGACCGATCGTCCGGTTTGATGCCTCATGGTTCTGCCTCGTTTCGTTCGACTCCGCCCGCGCCAAGCGCCGGCACGCGCGGGCCACGGGGTACCGCATGGCGTTCCGCTGCGACGGATTCCGCCCGGGACCCGCCCCGCCCATGCTCATCCCGGAGGAAGGCCCCCGGATGCGGGATGCCGTGGGTGCCGCGGAATGCGACACGCACGACATCCGCCGCCCGGCCCGGCCGTCACGCACCACCTGGCGGGTTGCGCGTCAACCGATCCGCCACCCCTGCCATGGCCTGGAACCGAAGCTCCGGTTTCATGCGCGGGTTCACCCGTTCACCCTACCTCCTACGCTCCTGCCCTCCTACGCGCCTACCCTTCTTCTCTCACACCCTATTTCTTCTGCACACTGCCGTCCGCGTTGATCCGCAGCACGCTGCCATCGCGGTACGCCCGTTCCACGGTGCCGTCCACGGATTCCTTCAACGTGTACGCGTTCGGCACGGTCTTCTCGAAGGTGAGGTCCGCCCACACCTGGGTCACGACGCCCGCCGGGCTTTCCTTCACGATGCCGTTCGCCCGGTCCTCGCGGACGATGGTTCCACCCGGGAGCACCTTCTCGATGGCGCCATCCTTCTGCACCTTCACGATGGTCTGGTCCACGAGGGTCTTCACGAGGACACCGCTCGCAAGTTCCTTGACGATGGTTCCGTCGTTCAGGGTCTTGGTGAGGGTGCCGTCGGGCGCAACCTCAAGGGTCGAGCCGTCGGGGACCTTGCGGACCACCGTGTAGTCCGGGAGCTGCTTGACGAGGACGCCGTCGGGGAAGAGCTTGGCGAAGGTGCGGTCCGGGTACTCGGTGACGACGGTGCCGTCGCGGAGGGTCTTCTCGAACGTCCGGTCCGCCTTCGCGCGGATCACGGTCCCGTCCGGGAGGTGCTTCGCGAGGATGCCGTCGGGGGTGTCCTTGATGACGGTGCCGTCCTTCGCGGTCTTCGTGAGGGTTCCGTCCGCCGCGATGCGCACGCGGCTTCCTTCCGCCATGGTCTTCTCGATGGCGCCGTCCGCGGCTTCCGCGATGCGGACGCCGTCGGCGCTCTTCTTCACGACCGAGCCATCGGGTTCGATGGTGACGGAGGCACCGTCCGCCTGCCGCTTGGACAGGGTGCCCGAGGGTCGGTTCTCGATGACGACGCCGTCGCCGTACTTCTTCTCGAGGATGCCGTGGTTCGAGATGGTGACGCTCTCACCCTCCGGTTTCACCCATGCGAGGCTGCCGTCGTGGCGGACGCTCGTGATGTTGCCGTTGGCGAGGGTGACGGAGACGTCATCGTCGCCCACGTCCACGGTGCCGACGTCCGGGATGCTGTACTTCAGGACGCCTTTCGCGCTCACGGTGACGGCGGTGCCGTTCGGGAGGCGGAAGTCGAGGTTCCCTTCCGGGGACGCATCGATCTCGAGGCGGCCGTACCGGCTGGAGAACACCATGTCCCTGGTCACGCGGATCTCGGCGTCTGCGCCGTACGTCTGGCGGAACTCCTGGTCCGGTGTGACAACGGTCCGTGATTCCGCGAAGGAGCGCTCGATGGTTCCGTCGTCCCGGATGTTGACCTCCACGGACGACTCGCCGGCGGTTCCGATCTTGCCTGTTCCCGAAGGACCCGTAGCCTTCGGGACGGCTTCGTTGGTCATGACCTTCTCCGCGGACCCGGCCGTGGCCGCGTCCACCGTATCCTCCTTCACCACAGTCGTGGCAACCGCCTTCGACGGTTCCTTGCGCTGGGGCGCGGAGCCCTTGCGCACGGTCGACGCATCCGCGTCCTTGGCGCCCGACGTTTCCTGCTTGTCTTCCGATTTCCGTTCTGCTTGTTGCATGTCAATCACCCGACACCCGTTTGCGATTCATCCCCGCATCGTCCGTCGCCGTGCTTCCACGAGATTGAATAGGACGGCGCGCAGGGTCTTCCCGCATGCGCCGAACGCCCGAAGGCTTGCCACTTCGCGCGCCAATCCGTGCTCGGCGAGGTCGCCCGCGAGCCACTCCTCCAGTTGCCGCGTGTGCACGATGACGTCCACCATGTCCGTGTCCGCGCGTTCCAGCGCGAATGACAAGGCCCCGAGGTCCCCTACCCGTTCGTCCCCGATCGAGAGGGCGCGGATGTCAGCCCGGGGTCTGCTGAACGGCGCCCAATCCACCACGTCATGCCCGGGACCCTCCACGTCCACGCGGACGAAGGGTTCGAGGGTGACGACAGGTTCGACAGATAGCTCACGCTCTTCCATTGGACGATGCCTCCTGATGCCTGTGTCCGCCGCGTGGTTCCGGGGCGGACCCGGACAATCATCGAACACCCCGGGTACCGTGAATAAACGTTGTTCCTACTACCCCCATCAGGGGTCCTGCCGCGCGGCGCCGACCGGTAATCCACGCCGCGGGCCCTCTCTGCAGGTGCACGGCACGACGGACCTCAACGCAGCTGCCCTACCCCCACCGGCGCCGCTGCCAGGGTGCACGCCCGCGACCCCGGCAGGTCATTGCCCTCCCTTGCCACGACCCCTGCATGACCGATCCACCGGGTGCGCGGCCGCCCAGCCATTCCCCCGTGTCCCCCGTGTCCGCACCCCCGTGCCCGGGGCAGCGGCCCTCTCGCCACGCCCCGGATCCCGCCCCGCCGACCCGGACGCGGCACGCCGCGACGGCGTCGATCCGGCCGATCCGGACGGTTATAAGTACAGTCACATTCCATCGCCGACCCATGACGGATGAGGATCTCACGGTCCACCTCTTCAAGGACGTGGACTTGTCGGGTGCAACGATCATCGACGGGTTCCCCAGTGTGGGCCTCGTGTCCACCATCACGGCGAACTACCTGATCGATGTCCTCGAACTCGAGCAGATCGGGATCCTGGATTCCAAGTACTTCCCCACGGTGAGCATCGTGCGGAACGGCATCCCGCTCTTCCCCGTGCGCATCTACGCCGGGAAGGGCGTGTGCGTGTTCATCAGCGAGTTCCAGCCCGCCCCCAAGCTCATCCGCCCCATCGCGGTCGCCATCGCGGAATTCGCGAAGGCCCACAACTGCAGGACGATCATCAGCCCTGAAGGCCTCGTCATCGAGACGGAGGAGACGGAAGAGGAGCCGGATGTCAGCGTGTACGCGCTCGGGTCGAGCCCGTCCACCCGGGAGAACCTCACGAAGGCCGGCATCCCCCAGTTCGGGAACGGCATCATCACCGGGGTCTCCGGCGTCCTCCTGAACCTCGGAAAGCGCGATGGATTCGACGCCATCAGCATCCTTGCGGAGGCGAACCCGAACTATCCGGATGCGCGTGCCGCGGCCAAGGTCATCGAAGCCATCGATTCCCTGCTCAAGGAGATCACCATCGACGTGAAACCCCTGTACACGGAGGCGGAGAACATCGAGCGGACCCTGAAGCAGATGCAGAAGCAGGCGGGTCCGGCTGCGCCGCAGACCGATGTGCCGCCGCCGATGTACGGGTGAGCGGCGCCTCGACTGTCAGCCATGGGTCCGTTGGCATCGGCCAGCGGACCCGTCCGCTCCGGGCCCCTGTCCGGTTCTCCACGACCGGCCCGCACACGCCGCCCGTCCCGCCGTATGCCTGTTTCCGCGCCCGCGGTTCATGCGCGGGGATCACGCAATCCCACGAACCCGGGGCCACATGCATCGGCCGGCGGTGAAGCAAACCGATCCGCGGGGTTGACATCCCGCGGCACATGGGATCGGGCAGGCGGAATTTTCATCCCTACGTGCGTCCATCGCGCCCCATGGCCCTCTCCGCAAGTCCTGACGGACGCGCGATGTCGACCGATCGCATGTACCTCACCTTCATGGTGGCCAGCGTCGGGATTCTCGCATTCGTCTCCATCATGTTCCTGCGGTTCTCGGATCCGAACCTGATCGTGGCAGGCCTCGGCCTGATCCTTGTCCTGGGAGTCTTCTTCGCACTCGTCCGGGCCATTCGCGGCCTCGGTGCCGACCCCTTCCGCGGCACCCACGCCTGCGGCACATGCGGCGCCGGACTCGTGCAGTCGGCCCGATACTGCGGCCGATGCGGCGACCGGTTGGATGCACGCGCGGACCGGTAGTCGGCAGATGGGAGTGGAAGGGAATCGCAGGAGCCCTGCTGCCACGAGAATCCCCCCGGCAAATCCCGCTAGCCGGGTGGCCCGGAATCTTTTAGGGTGTCGCCTCCGGTCATGAGGCATGCAATTCCCCCCGGACCCGGCCGACCTTCGACGCCGGTTCCGCTCATTCCGATTCGCTTCCGCATCCATGGTCATCGGCACCTTCGTCCTCGCCATCGGTGTATGGATCGGGTTCGCAGACCCGGGCCTGCTCGCCTTGGCGATCCCGTTCGCGGCCCTCGCTTTCATGACCGTTCGCACCCTCGAACTCATCGCCCGTCTCACCACACACGGCGTCTCCCTGCGCCCCGCCAACGGCGAACCCTTGCCCCGCGGCATGAGCGGACTCCGCGGCCGGTTCCGTCGCGATGTCATGATCAACCGGGCCGTCATGTCCGCCGCGTTGGGCACGTGGCTGATTTCCCTGTTGGCCATGATGGCGACAGGCAGGTTCGACTCCTTCGTAGCGAACATCTGGACCGGATTCATGCTGGCAGCGTCCCTTGTGAACGGCATCAACGAATGGGTGACGCGCATCGCGGCCCATGGATTCCCCGTCCGGGATCATGGAGGCGTTGCGCATCCGTGGCCCGGACATTCCGAGGCGTCGGCGGCGCCGACCGACTGAGCGGTGCCGATGCAGGCCCCGGCCCCGCCACGCGGCTGGTCCTGAACGACCATGTGGCGGGGTCGATCGATCCCCGCGCCCCCCGCGGTCATCCGAAGCCCACAGTCCCCGACCCCAAACCCTCAAGCCCCATCGCCCCACTCGCCGGCGCGGATGCCTGCCCTCGTCGTCACCCACGCGACCATCGTCACCCAGGACGCGGACCGCCGCATCGTGAAGGGGTCCCTCCGCGTCGAGGACGGCAGCATCACCCACGTGGGCGAGGTCCCGGCGGACCTTGTCGCCGCGGCCGACGAGGTCTTGGACGCCACCGGATGCGTCATCATCCCGGGCCTCGTGAACGCCCACACCCACACACCGATGACCCTGTTCCGGGGCGTGGGCGACGACCTCCCCCTTGAGGAGTGGCTTCAGACGCGCATCTGGCCCGCGGAGGGGAAACTCACGGCGGCCGACATCCGCGCCGGCACGGAACTCGCCCTCCTCGAGATGATCCGGGGCGGCACCACCACGTTCTCCGACATGTACTTCCACCCGGACGAGACGGCGGCCGCTGCGGAAGCCGCGGGCGTCCGCGCCTGGGTGGGCGTTCCCTTCCTCGATTTCCCGATGCCGGGGCTGAAGCCCGAGGATGCCCCCGATTTCGCCCGCGCATTTTTCGCGCGATGGGGCACGCGGGATCATCCGTTGATCACGCCCACCCTCGCGCCCCACAGCACGTACACGTGCGGACCGGAGACGTTGAAGACCGTGGCCGGACTCCAACAGGAGTTGGATGCGGGCGAGGGACCCGGCAACGTCCTCGTCCACACCCACATGGCGGAAACCCGCACCGAGGTGTATGACGTGGAGGCCCGCCACGGCGCGCGGCCCCTCGCGCAGCTGGACGGCCAAGGCCTCCTCGGCGCGCGGACGGCGCTTGCCCACTGCGGCTGGATCACGAAGGAGGAAGCCCGCACCATCGGGCGGGCCGGTGCTGCCGTTTGCCATTGCCCGGTGAGCAACCTGAAGCTCGCCACGGGCGGCACCATGCCCCTCCCCGAACTGGACGAGGCGGGCGCGACCGTGGCCCTCGGTACCGATGGCGCAGCGTCCAACAACAGCCTCGACCTCTTTGAATCCATGAAGTTCGCGGCCCTCGTGCAGAAGCAGCACCGGTGGGACGCGCGCGCGGTGCCTGCGCAACGCGCACTCGACCTTGCGACCCTGGGGGGCGCGGCTGCCCTCGGTGCCGCGGACCGCATCGGGTCCCTTGAGGTGGGCAAACGCGGGGACTTCGCGATCGTGGATTTCCGGAGCCCGCACCTGCAGCCCGTGAATGACGTGGTGAGCCATCTCGTGTATGCGGTCCGCGCGACCGACGTGTGCGGGACCGTGGTGGAGGGACGCGTGTTGCACTGGGCGGGCGCGTTCCGCACCTTGGATGCGGATGCCGTGATGACGGCGGCATCGGTCGCAGCAACGCGCCTCCTTGCCCGGTGATGGTGCAGCGCCCCGTGCCTACATGGGCCCGTCCTGCCGGAACCGGAGGCGCGCCCCCTTGGCCCGCATCATGTACACGATGGCCATGGCCACCACGACGGCAATCACGACGGGGCCGAGGAATGCTCGCAGGTACGCGAAGTCGTGCGCCGGTCCCTCGATGGCGAGGAGCGCTGCCGCAGCGACGACCCAGATCAACACCGCGGTGCCGAGGACGCGGCCACCGCCGACCCAGACGCCGCGGGCAATGTCCACGCACTCGTCCTCTGGCACGCCTTTTTCGCGGTATGCGCGCGCGAGGCGCGCGGCCCGGTCCATCATGACGAGCAGGGTGAGGACGAGGAACGGGAAGGCCGTGAGGAGGATGTCGAGGGCGCCGGGGAATCCGCCGTGGCTGAGGTAGATGCCCTTGAGGAGGAAGATCCAGTCGAGGTTCGTCCAGCCGTACGCAGCGACGACGACCACGAACGCGGTGACGCGGAACGCGCGGGCGAACGGGTCGTCACCCACGAGGGCCCACGTGGCAAGGGCGATGGCGGTCCCCACCATGGCGAGGTCCTTCATGGGAACCCCCGCGATGTCCGGGCCGAAGGGGCGCATCATGGCGACCAGATGCGCATGGAGGAGGAGCAACGTGTAGAGGGTGCCGAGGACGAGGCCGCCGCCGACGCGGGCCACGATGCGGATGGTTTTCGCGTTCATCCGGATGCACCTCCCGGAGGCACGGCGACCCGTGGGGCGTGCACCGGTCCCGCCCCGTCCATTTCCCCTTCCCGGGTCTTTCCCCGCCGCGCGCGCGATGCCTGCGCGCGTTTCCCTGCCGTGGCCCGGCGGAACACATTCGCGAAGGCTTCCTCGGCCGGGTCCCATGACGTGGACGGGAACCCGCTCTGGCGGGCCACCTGCGCCACGCGCCGGTCGAGCGCTTCCACCGTGTCGCGGCTCGACGCATCCACATCGCCCACGGCCTTCGCTTCAAGACCGTGGGGGCGCACGTCGATGACGAGGCCGTGGACGCGTCCGCGGCTGCCCCGGGTGAGACCTGCGAGGGCGCGGAGTCCTTCGGCGGCACCCGGCGTCTCCGTGGAGAGGCGCCCGAGGACGATGACGTACGGCTTCCCGAGGCGGATGTGGCCACGGGCCCGGGACACGGCACCCACGAGGCCGCCGTTGTCACCCGGGGTCACGCGGGTGAGGACGCGCACGATGCGGCGCAGTTGTTCGCGGCCCCCGGTGTCCGGCGGGAGGAGCGGGAGTTCGCCGCCGTTCGCAACCAGGAGACCCACACGGTATCCGCGGTTCGTGAAGTGGTTCGCCGCAGCGAGGGTCCCCTCGATGGCGCGTTCGAGGGCATTGTCCACATCGTCCCCGACTTCGAGGGCCGGGCCGGCATCGAGCACGATCCAGATGCTCTTCTTCCCTTCACGCTCGAACTCGTTGACGAGCGGGGTGGCATTGGAGGAGGTGCTGAGGCGTCGTGCGCTCGCCTTCCAGTTGATGGTCTTCGGCGGGTCGCCCCAGGCATACGGGCGGATGTCGCGGAAGTCCGTGCCCGGGGGGCCGAACCGCGTGATGTCGCCGGCTGGCATGAGGTGCCGCGCGGGGGCCGGCTCGGTCTCCTTGGCATCGGCGACGGTGATGCGGGGGGTGACTTCCAGGACGTCGCGGCCCATCACCGCGGGTTCCGTGACGGGTTCAAGGAAGCCGAGGGCGTGGCGGTGGCGCAGGCTCACGGGTTCGAAGCGCCAGCGGCCGCGCTTCGTCGCGACCATCCGGAATGCCACGCGTACCGTGCGCGTGGAGTGCCGGAGGCGCAGGACGTGGAGGTTGCTGCCCTCCTTCAGGAGGAACGGGTCCGGAACGGGTTGGTGGACCTCGATGATGCCGGCTCCCTTTGGCACCTGGATGACGAGTTCCACGTCCACCGTGTCCCCCCGCTGGACCCGCGTGGCGCTCACGTGGCGCGTGACCCCTGCGCGGGCGGGTTTGTCGAGGGCGGCGCCGAGGCCGATGAGGAGCGGCAGGGCGCCTGCGAGGATCATCAGGTAGTTCCCGAGGAGGACCCCGAGGACGATGACGGTGGTTGCGACGCCTGTGATGGTTCCGCCGGTGCGCGTGAACATGGTGCTCGTTCCTGTTTCCTGTTGGTCTGGTGGGCGATTCCGGGCCCGCCCGTGCGGTCCGGATCGGGCGGGCATGCGGCGGTCCCGGGACCGCCGCCCCGCCGGTCGTTCCGTCCTCACCCGCTGGACATGATGGGGGCGGTCGCGCTCTCGCGGCCGAAGCGTTTGGGCGCGTCCACGGTGTCGGCGACCTGCCGCACGAGTTGCCTGGCATTCGCGCCGTCGAGGACGTCGTCGAGTTCGAGGACGAGGCGATGGCTGAGTGCATCCTCGAACAGCATCTTCACGTCGTCCGGGGTCACGAAGTCGCGGCCGTTCACGTACGCGAGGGACCGGCCCGCCTTCAGGAGCGCCAGGGCGCCGCGCGGACTCGGCCCGACCGCGACGCTCGGATGGTCCCGGACGGCGCGGACGACTTCCGCGATGTAATCGAGGATGCTCTTGTGGATGTACACGCTCCGTTCCACCTCCTCCTGCATGACGCGGAATCCGTCGATGTCGACGACGGGTGTCACGTAGCTTGTCGGGTCGTCCTTCTTCCACGAAAGGCGCCGCTCAAGGATCGCGACCTCGCTTTCGTGGGTCTTCGGGTACCCGGTGGAGAGCTTCAGGAGGAAGCGGTCGAGCTGCGCTTCCGGTAGGGGGTATGTGCCCTCCTGCTCGATGGGGTTCTGGGTGGCGAGCACGAAGAACGGGGGGTCGAGCACGATGGTATCCCCTTCTATTGTCACGTGGCGTTCCTCCATGGCTTCAAGAAGCGCGCTCTGGGTCTTCGGAGGTGCGCGGTTGATCTCGTCGGCCAGGAGCACGTTGGTGAAGATGGGGCCGCGCACGAGTTCGAAGCGCTCTTCGCGGGTGCTCCACACCTTGGTGCCGAGGATGTCGGCGGGAAGCAGGTCGGGCGTGAACTGGATGCGGTCGGCACGCGCGCCGATTGCCGCGCCGAACACCTTCACAAGCAGGGTCTTCCCGAGACCGGGATCATCCTCGAAGAGGACGTGGCCGTTGGCAAGGGCGCCTGCGAGGAGCTTCTTGAGGAGTTCGCGGTCGCCCACGAAGAGTTCGGAAACGGAGTCGAGGATCTGGTCGCAGGTGGGGGTCGTGGTCGATGTCATGGTAGTCCTCCGTGATCGTGATGGGGGGCGTTCGGGGTGTTGGTGGGGTAGGCACGCGCACGGTCCGGGATGTCCCCGGCGTGGCTGTCGGTCGGGTTCACCCGGTTCGGCCTGCGGCCCGCGGTGCCGAGGATGCCGGCGCGGCGCGGGTCCGTGTACAAGGTGAGGGCTTCGACGAGGGCGTCGCGGACGCGGCCTCGTGCATCCAGGTCCCGTCCGACCCCTTGGATCAGGTCCAGGAGTCGGGCGCGTTCGTCGTCGGGCACCCGCACCGCAAGGAGCATGCGTTCCCAGCGGACACGGTAGTCACTCGGATCGCCGCCTGCGAGGTAGGCCCGCGTGGCATTCGCAAGCTCGACGCGGCCCCTGTCGGGAAGGGCGCGTACGAAGGGCTCGTGGCGACCCGGTGTGGCATCCTCGGCGAATTCGTCGCGTTCGCCAAGGAGGTTCTTGGCGGCAAGGAGTGTTGTGAGGGCGACGAGTGCCGCGCTCACCCATTCGATGAGGGGCACATGCCGTTCGGCCACATGCACGAGGCTCGTGAATCCGAAGGCCGCGACACTTGCGAGTCCGGCGAGCGGGAGTTCGAGACGGCGCCACGGCTGGAGGCGCGGCACGTTGGCGGCAATGCGGAGGATGGCGAGTGCGGCGAGGACCATGGGCCCCATGGTGGGGAGGGCAACGCCGGGCGGGAAGTCCGCGAAGATGCGGGCGAGGTCCCAGCCGCCGTACCCGATGAACGGGAGGCCGACGATGGACAGGCCCCGCGCGATCCAATCCCCTTCCCCGAGGCGGGCGGGCGCAAGGCGGACGTGGAGCACGATCCCCAACGTCAGGAACGCCAGGGGGAGCGGCAGGCCCGCGTACTTGCTTCCGAATGCCGGGGGCACGCTGGCGGCAAGGAGGGCGATGAACCCGGCGAGCATGAGGCTTGTCACGATGTACGGCTTACGCACGGATGGCGACCTCCTCGGGGCGTTCCCTCGCCGCATGGCGGATGGCATCCTCGGCGGCCTGTTCGCCGCGCACGAATGCGGTCCATGCGTTGCGGTCCACGTCGCGTTCGCTGAAGTCCGCGACCTCGAACATCAGGAGGAGGGCATCGAGGTCCCTCGGGTCGAGTCCGGGCGTGGCGGCCATGATGGCGCGTTCGAGTTCGCGGGGCGTGGTGCCGCCGTGGACCGGGAGGGCGGTGTCGGCCGCCATGTGGCGGAGGCGCTCGTAGGATTCCTCGATGGCGCGGCGGTACGGCTGGACCCGGATGTGGACGGAGGCTTCCTTCCGCGGGATGCCGCGACTGCCTGCGTAGCGGAGTCGTACGCGGTAGTCGCCGTCGGCCGGGAATGCGACGCGGGTTTCCGCTTCGCCGTTCCCGTCCGCGATGAGCCTGCGCCGTTCTCCGTTCACGCGCACCGTGAGTTCCGCGCCCGCCATGGGGACGAGGTCGCGGCCGTCGCCGTTGGCGGCGCGGCGCATGGCGCGCGCGAGGATGGTGATGGATTCGCCGGCTTCGAAGACGTGGTCCGCGCCGTCGGGCGTCTCGGGGACGCGCAGGATGAGGACGAGGGGGCTCCGGGCCTTGCGTCGCTTGACGAGGATGAGGACGCTGACGGCGACGAACGCGAGCATGAGCGCGCCGATGATCCAGAGCCAGGCAGGGTTCACGGGCGTCACGGGCACGTGGTAGTCGCGCACTTCCCGCACGGGCTTGAACCAGCCGCTCCCCGTGTAGGCGACGGCGAGGCTTCCGTCGCCTTCGTCGAGGGGCCCCGTGTCGAAGCGGGCGTAGCCGTCCGTGTCCGTGATGGCGTTGAAGCTCGCCGTGCCCGCGGTGACGTACAACGTCTCGTTCGCGAGGGGCGTGCCTTCGTCGTCCACGAGGCGCGCGGTCACATTGAATCCGTCCGCCGAGGCGTTCCCGGCGGGCGCGCCCGTGACCTCCAACCGGGTGGGGACGTACACGTACGCGACCTGTTCCTTCTCCACGTCGTTTGCGCGGTACGTCACGTTGTGGGGGCCGGGGCGCGCGGACCCGTCGACGACGACCTCGGCCTTGAAGCGGCCGTCGGGTCCCGTGGTGAAGCGGAGGCCTTTCGTGGCGGCACCGTTGAAGGTGACCGGAAGGTCGCTCAGATCCATGATGACGGTCTCGTTGGGCGCGGGCCCACCGCCGCCGAGGAGCCGCCCCGTGATCTCCCACTTCTTCCCGCGGTCCACGTGGACGACGGGTTCAAGGTCGAAGCCTTCGCCGATGATCTCGATCTTGCCGTCCGCGTGGCTCTTGCGGTACCACTCGGTGCCTTCGAAGGCGACGCGGACGCTGTGGATGCCGGGGTCCGCGAACTCGTGGACGAAGGCGTAGGACCCGTCGGGCCCGGTCTCCGTCCGGTTGATGGGGATGTCGTCCACGATGAGGATCATGGCGTGGGCGGGAACGCCGACGCCGTCCGCATCCACGAGGGACCCGCGGATGACGGTGGGGCTGGCCACGAGGTCGCGCTTCGGCACCTCGGCGTTGACCCTTGTGTCGCTCACGACGGCGACGCCGGGGTCCGAGTAGCTTTCCAGGTACAGGAACGGCACGGCCAGGGTTCCCGTGTGCCGGGTGACGAGTTGGTAGTTGCTCGCTTCAAGGAGGCGGGGCACGCGGGCATCGATCGCGTAGTGTCCATTCCTGTCGGTGCGGCCTTCGCCGGCAAGGAACCCGGGCGACGCCTTCGTTTCATTGAGGTAGACTTCCACGCGGGCGCCGGCCACGGGTTGGCCGTTGCGGCCGATCACTTCCCCCTCCACGAGGAACGGTTTCCCCTTCTCGATGCGGTCCGGCCACTGGGTGATCGAGGTGTCCGTGGGCACCTTCTGCGGCCGCGCAGCACCACCTTGTCCGTCGGCCGCCATGTCGGGATTGTAGGGGCCGAAGAACCACGCGAGGTCGGTGGCAAGGTTCCAGGATGCGTCCTCCATGGACCGCTGGACCTCGTCCACCGTGGGGATGAGGAATGTCGTCGCCGCGACAAGGATGATGCCGACTGACGCCAGTTCCACCTTCACTCGGGATTACCCGGGCCTTGGCTCTTTGGCGCGGCATAAACGGGGTATGGAACGTGGGTCGAAGGAAGCGCGGCGACGCCGGGACCGGCACCTCCGAACGCGCGGTGGAATGCGGCTCCCAGGCCCATGGCATGTGCGCGGCGGTGCTCCCCGATTAACGGCTCCGGAAGGCCGGTAGCGCCGCAAGGATGCCGGCGGCCGCGACCGCGACCGGCACAAGGAGGGGCAGCGTGACGAACGCATCGCCGAGGCCGGCGGCCGCTGCGGAGGCCCCCGCGTAGAGGCCGCCGCCGAGGATGGTGAGGCCCGCGGCGAGGGCGATGGCGCGAAGGCCGGGGCGCGTGGCCGCCTTCCGGGCCAGTGCCGGTTCGTCCCCGGGCGCGCCCTTCGCCCGGGCCGCGCCTTCCACGCGGGACGCATGGCTGAGCACGTGATGCGCCGTGACGATGAGGAGCGGCAGGGCCGCAAGGACGATGGCGCCGACGGGTGCCGGTGCATCCCCCGTGAGGCAGATGGTGCCGTCGGGGTTGCAGAAGCGCTTGAGGAGCCGGAACCAGTCGAGGCGGCTGTACGGGTAGAGGTGGACGGCGGCGCCGATGACGCTTGCCGTGAGCATGCCGCGGGTGCCCATCCATCCGACGGCGACAGGTGCGGCCACGAGGAGCACGAGGGCGGTCACGACCGCAAGGCCCCACGGCGGCGTGCCGTCGAAGGGCGCGGGCGGCGGCGGCAGCACGTGCACCACGGGGCTCGTGAGGATGAGGGTCGCGAGGATGGGGGTGAGGAGGAGGGCGGTCAGGAGGCGCAGGCGTGCGGCATGGGCGGATGCGCGAGGGAGTACCGGCCGAGGCGCGGGTTGTCGGCCCTCCGGCATCACCCGATCCGCCCCCGGATGCGGGTCACGAGGACACTCGCCGTTTCCTCTGCCGGGAGCCACGGGACGACACTTGCGCGCTGGGCCCGCACGCGGGCGCGGCCCGGTCGATCGAAGGCGTCCATCATGGCGGCGGTGCGGCCCTGCTCGGGAAGGTCCGGCTCAAGGCCCCAGGGCCGCACGTCCACCACGATCGGTTTGCCGCGACGGGGGGTGAGCCGCCGCGCGGCGGGCATCGCCGGAGCCACATCATCCCCGGTCCCCTCGATGCGCGTGAGGATGATGACCTGCGCGCCTCCCTTCGCCACGTGGCCGTGGCTCATGGCAAGCGCCTGTTGAAGGTCGAGGGCGCTCGCGTCCTCCGCGGCGGCGGGTTCGGCGCGGGCGAGGGCGCGCGCGAATCGTGCCGCGTGTTCGTTCCCGGTGTCCGGCGCAAGCGGGTGCGCGTGGCGCGCGTGGTAGGCGAGGCCGCCCACGGGAATCCCTTTCCCGAGGAAGTGGGCGGCAAGGGTGGATGCGGCTTCGATCGCGTGTTCCACGGCATGGTCCACCGTGGTGCCGACTGCGCGGCGTTCCCCGAGGTCCACGAGGATCCAGACCGGCGTCTTCCCTTCGCGCTCGTACTCGTTCACGACGGGGCGTTCACCGGACCCGCTTGCGAGGCGGCGGGCCGTGGCTTTCCAGTTGATGCGCTTGATGGGGTCCCCGTGGCGGTATTCCCGGATCTCACTGAAGTCGCTCCCGCCCGTTGCGGCGGTGGCGGCGCGCGTGTCGCGCCCCTGGTCCCGGGACGCCTTCATGAGGCCGGCCCGCCGCCGCGGCACCTTCACCACGGGAAGGACGTCGAGGGTGCGGGCCTCGCCATCGGTGCCGGTCAGGGCGTCGGTGAATCCGCATGCGTGGATGCGCGCGTACCCGGCCGCCGGCATCGTGTGCTTCCCGCGGGTTGTGGCGCGGATGCGGAACTTGAGGGCGTACCCGCGGCCTTCGGGGTCGGCGGGGAGGACGTGGAGGTTGCTTCCGGCTTCGAGTTCGAAGGCATCGGGCACGGGGACGTGGACCTCGACCATGCCACGTCCGGGAGGGATCGCGGCATGGACGTCCACGGTGACGACTTCGCCACGTCGGGGGGTCAGGGTGCTGAGGCGCGTGGTGATCCGGGGCGCCGGCGGTTGTTCCCGGCGGAGGAGGAGCAGGGTGAACAGGGGGAAGGGCGCGAGGATGAGGAGCCCGGCGTTCCCGAGGCCGATCCCGAGGAGGAGGAGGGCGGCGCTCGCGGCCGTGAAGTGCAGGGCTTCGCGGGAAGCGCGGATGGGGGCCGCCGCATCCTGCGCGGGGACCTGCGGCGGAGCCCCGGCCCGCGGGGTCATCGGCGGGTCGCCCGTCGGCCCGGTCGCGGAGATCACGCCCGGCGCCGGCAAGGGGCGGGCCGTTGCCGCGGCGTGTCCGCCGGGCACCTCAGGCTCCCCGCCCAACCCGCCGGAGGACGCGGGGGCGGATGCGGGAGCGTGCCATGCACCGGCCGGCGTGTGTCCGTCGCCCGTCCATCCCGGGGAGTCGCGCGTGCCGGGTCACCCTCCTTCCGGGGGCTGGCGTCGGGTCGGCGCGCGTGGAGCGGCTGCGCGGGGGGCACCGGCGGCGGCCTGCGCGGCGCCGGCGGGCGGTGGGCGGCCGAACCGCGTCGGGGTCTCGATGCGGCCGGTGATGTCGCGGACAATGGTCCGGGGGTCGCTCGTCTCCGTCGCCCGTTCCAAGTCGAGGATGATGCGGTGGGCGAGGGCGTCCTCGGCGAGGATCTTCACGTCATCGGGCGTGACGAATTCCCGGCCCGCGATGAAGGCCATGGCGCGGCTTGCGCGAAGGAGCGAGAGGGCGCCGCGCGGACTGGGGCCCGCCGCCACGAGGGGGTGTTCGCGGACGGCGCGGACGAGGCGGGCGATGTACACGAGCACGTGGGGGTGGACGTGGACCTTGTCCTCGATCTCCTGCTGGAATCCGCGGAAGGCATCGGCGTCCATGACGGGCGTGACGCCCCGGCTCGGATCATCCGTCTTCCATTGGAGTCGACGAGCGAGGATCTCGACCTCGCTTTCCAGGGTCCTCGGGTACCCCATGCCGAGCTTCAGCATGAAGCGGTCCAACTGGGCCTCGGGGAGCGGGTATGTTCCCTCCTGCTCGATGGGGTTCTGGGTGGCAAGGACGATGAACGGGGTGCCGAGGGGCACCGTTTCCCCTTCGATGGTGGC
The DNA here is from genome assembly GCA_041599855.1 of Thermoplasmatota archaeon. Lineage (GTDB taxonomy): Archaea > Thermoplasmatota > SW-10-69-26 > JACQPN01 > JAJPHT01 > JBFILE01. The sequence continues at coordinate 1,299 of JBFILE010000028.1, read as the reverse complement.
CTGCCGTTCCTCCATGGCTTCAAGGAGTGCGCTCTGGGTCTTGGGCGGCGCCCGGTTGATCTCGTCGGCAAGGAGCACGTTGGTGAACACGGGCCCCTTCATCAGTTCGAACCGGCGGTCCACCGTGTTCCATACCTTCGTGCCGAGGATGTCCGCGGGGAGGAGGTCGGGGGTGAACTGCACCCGGTTCTGGCCGAGGCCGATGGCGCGCGCGAAGACCTTGGTGAGAAGGGTCTTCCCGAGGCCCGGGTGATCCTCGAAGAGGATGTGGCCGCCGGCAAGGGCGCCCGCAAGGAGTTTGCGCAGCGTCATCCGGTCCCCGACGACGCGGTCGTTCACGGTGTCGAGGACACGCTCAAGGTCGGCGTGGCCGCGAAGGCCCGGACCGACGGGTCGGGATGGCGGTCGTGTTCCTTCGGGGTTCATCGGGGAGGTGGCCATGGCGGTCATTCCTGCGGGGTGCCCGTAGGCCTCGTTGGCAGCGGGCGTCCGGATGGTGCGGCGGGGGCCGGGCGGGTGGTGTTGACGCCGAGACGCGTTGCAAGCCCATCGTGGAGCGCCATCCGCTGATCACGATCCGCGTCCGCTGCGGCGCGTCGCCGTCGTCCCGGCAACCGGGGCACGGATGTCTCGTCGAGTGCGGCAATGGCTCTTAGCGCCTCCCTTTTGCCTTCCGGGTCGTTCGCGGCATCGAACGCCGCCGCCATCAATTCCTCGTACCGGTCCCGTCCCGCGCCGCGGGTGAGGAAATCGTCGAGGATGCGCTGCACATCGAGCCACCGCCGGTCATAGCGGGGGCGGACCGTCTGCGCGTGCCGCATCCATGGCGTGTCCCACGCAACCGCGCGGGAGTCCCGGGACACCTCGCCCAGGAGGTGGCCGATGATCCACGACGCGAGGGTCACGCCGAGGATCCATTCGAAGAGGCTGGCGTGGGGCACGGCGTCGGCCAGGATGCCCCGATGGAGGGCGTAGCCGACGAGGGTACCGGTCACGATGGCTCCCGCCCGGGGGCCGGGGAGGCGGCTTTGATGCGCCGCGGCGGGGCCCCCGGCGCGTGCCACGGACGTCCCGGTGCTCGCCGCAGGGGCTTGGGCAAGGGCGATGCTCGCCCCCACCGTCACGGCGGCGCCCCAGGCAACGAGGACCCGCCATGCGCCCTCCTGATCGCCGTAGGCGAAGACGACGAGCACGCCGGCGGGGGCCGCAAGCAGGAGGGCGAGGCCCACGCGAAGCGCGCGCCGCGTCATGGTCGCGGGCGCCGGCAATGCGAGGAGGCTGGCCCCCGCAAGGAGGGAT
>JBFILE010000027.1:0-18890 GCA_041599855.1 Thermoplasmatota archaeon | reverse complement strand
GCCGTTGAGTTGGCACCCCCGGGGACCGGGGGGGGGGGACGGGGACAAGGACCGGGCGAGCATGCAACTCGTCGCAACTGTTTTCTCCCGGGCCTGCCTCGCCGGCCCTCGTGGAGTCCCCCGGCATCCGCGTCCCCCTCGAATCCGGGGAGGACGTGCGCAAGCGCCTCCTTGACGAGGGTGCCCTTCGCACGGACCTGAAGGTGAAGCGCGACGGCGATTCCCTCCTCATGCCCATCACGGACGCGATGCACGCGGGCGGGTTCCCTGTCGTGACCGCCACGTTCGAGGCGCAGACGGCACCGCCGCGGTCGTACCACGACCACCTCGACGCGATCCCCGCGCACCTGCGTTCGTATGCGCCCAGCGCCTTCGACGTCCTCGGCCACGTGGCCATCGTGAAGATCCCGGACGAGTTGGCGGCCCACAAGGCCGACGTGGGGAACGCCATCCTGCAGGCGTTGAAGAACGTGCGGACCGTGTGCGCCGACGGCGGCGTCACGGGGCCGTTCCGCGTGCGCGACCTGACCGTCATCGCGGGCGACCCCGTCACCTTGACCGAGCACCGCGAGCACGGTCTCCGGTACCGGGTGGACCCCGCACGGGCGTATTTCAGCCCCCGCCTCGGCACGGAGCGGGCCCGTGTCGCGAGCCTCGTTGCCGAAGGCGAGCATGTGGTGGACCTCTTCGCGGGCGTTGGCCCGTGGGCGATCATGATCGCGAAGGAGGGGCGGGCCGCGCGTGTGGATGCCGTGGACCTGAACCCGGAGGCCGTGGACCTCCTCCGGGTGAACATCGAGCTGAACCGCCTCGGCGATGCGGTCGTCGCCCACCTCGCGGATGCCCATGCGTTCGCCCGCGACCCGGCCCACGCCCGGTCCGCGGACCGCGTCATCATGAACGTGCCCCACTCGGCCGCGGATTTCCTCGAGGACGCCCTCATACTCATAAGGGCGCGCGGCGGAACCATCCACCATCACGCCATCCTCGGGGAAGGCGAGATCGATGCCCACGTGGCGGACCTGGCGGAGCGTGCCCGCCTCGTCGGTCGCGAGATCCGCCTCGCCCGGCGGCGGATCGTGCGCGCATACTCGCCGCAGGAGAGCCACTTCGCCCTCGACCTCCGGGTGCTGCCGGTCCCGGCCTGAAGACGGCGGCCGAGGCGGCGCCCGCGAGCGCCCGTCCCCGAAACCCTTTATCCCGGGAGCCCCCCATGCCCCCCCGATGAGCCTCCGGGAACAGGTGCAGTCCGCCATCGACCGCATCCGACCCGCCATCCAGATGGACGGCGGAGACCTCGAACTCGTGGACGTGAACGAGACGGACGGCGTCGTGAGCGTCGCCCTCGTGGGCGCCTGCACAAGCTGCTCCATGTCCGAGATCACCCTTGTCCTCGGGGTCGAGCGCACCATCAAGGACCTGGTGCCGGAGATCAAGCAGGTCATCCAGGTGTGACCACCACGTCGTTCTCCCGCCCCCGTACGTTCCCGTGATTGTCCATGACGACTCCCGACACGAGGCGATGACGTGGGCTCCGTGAATGTGCGACCGTTCCTCGCGTCCGCGGTATTCTACCTCGCGCTCGCGGTTCCCCTCGGCCTCATCGACGCCGTCGCCCGGAGCCGTGTCCTTGACGTTGCCCTGTTCAGCGCCGTCGTCTTCGGATTCCTGATGACGCTCATTTCAGGCCTCGTCGCATTCTACCTCCCGACCTTCGTGAAGCGGGAGAGCGCCCTCCCGGCCCTCGCGTATGCAAGCCTCGCGGCGACCCATCTCGGGTTCGTCGTGCTCTTCGCGGCGCCCTTCTGGGATGGCGCCATCAACACCCACCTCGCCATCGAAGGCGCGGCCATGCTCCTCTTCGTCATCCACACGGGCGTGACGAGCGCCCTCGGCAAGCGCCGGGGCCGGCAGCGCCCCCTCCACCGGAGCGGCGGCCCCCATGCCGAAGGGGACCGCCTCGCCGTCGGCACGTTCACCGGCGGCCTCCTGTACTTCGCCATCGCCGGCGCATACCTCCTGAGCCCCGACCTCCGCATCCACTTCCCCGTGGAAGCCATCCTCGTCGCCGTCCTCGCGGGTGCCTGCGTCCAGTTCGCGTACGCGGGCGCATTCCACCTGGCACCCCGCCAGTTCAAACGCCCGTTCCCGAAGAAGCCGGACCACGTGGAGATCGCCCGATGGGCCATCATCCTCCACAACTTCGGCATCCTCGGCGTCCTGCCCGCGATGGTCGGCGAGCAACCCCTCCGCGCCCTGTTCATCTTCGCGCCGTTGCCCTTCATCGCCCTCGGCATCATCGGCGTCCTCTTCGCCCTCATCCGGACCCGGGGAGAACCCTTGGCAGGACCCATTCCGCGGGCCGCGGATCCGTACTACCTGGCCGCGTTCCCCCTCGGCCTCCTCGGCGCCGCGCTCTTCGCCGTGAGCCCGCTCCGCGACGCGCTCCTCGCCCCCGCCCTCGCGCTCACCCTTGCGGCCATGATCCTCACGTACGCCGGGTTCTTCGTCCAGCTCGTGCCCATCATCGCGAACGCGAAGCCGGAAGGCGAGACCCTGTCCCGCGTGGCGGCATTCCTCGGGTTCGCGGGCGGCCTCCTCGGCGGCGGCGCGGCGGCGGGCCTCGCCCCCATCTGGACCCCCGCCATTCCGGCGGGCGCGGCAGTCATCGTGTTCGTGGCGCAGGTGGCGCCGCTCCGCAAACCGCGGCGCGATTGCCCGCCGGGGACCGGCACCCCGGGATGATCGGGGAATGCCACCCCGGGGACCGGCACCCCGGGATGATCGGGGAATGCCCCCCGGGGACCGGGATTCCCGAGACCGTGTTCACTCACCGCCGGGCGGGGCAAATCATTATCCCCCCTCATGGAAATCGAAGCGCGCCGCCCGCCCCGGCTGGCGGCCACGGACGCGGATACCGTGTCCAAGGGAGGTTCAACCCATGATGAAAAAAATCCTAGCGTTCTCCATCGCGACCCTCATGCTCGCGGCGGCCCCTGCGTTCGCCGGCCAGTCCGCGAGCGGCACCATCCTTCTGCCCAACCCGGGTTCAGACTCCGTCGGCGGCGTGAATGAGCTGGCCTACGTGAACGCCGGCATTGAAATGAACGGCGTTGACGGCCACATCATCCACCTGGACGATGCGTACACCGAGTTCACCCTCACCGGCGACGCCGGTGTCCTCGGCGAGTGCGACCTCGACGCCTGGTTCTATGACGCGCAGGGCGGCCTCCTCGACGGTTACACGAACACCTTCGACGATTGCAACGAGGGTGGCGACGTCCCGGCCGGTGCCACGACCGCCGTCATCAACATGTGGTACGGCTTCAACGTCAACTTCGAATTCGAAGCCTCGTAGATCGAGGTCCGGCGCGGCGGATGATCCGCCGTGCCATGTTCTTTTTCCGTTTTGATCGCGAGACGCGGGTCGCGTCACTTCATCGCACCGTCCCCGGCATCCGTGTGGACCCCTTGAACCATGACTCCCCGCCAAGGCCGCCCGCATGCCGGCGTGCGAAAACAGGACCCACCTGCATTCGATACGCGATTCATCGTAGTCATGCCGTATCGGCCCGGCGCTACTGCGCCGCAAATCATTAAGGCCCGTCCGGCCCAACGAGGCGCCGCCATCCGCATCGGCGGTTGGCGCCGGCAAAACGCTTGCGCGTTTCGCCAAGGGAGGAATAATCACATGAACAAATTCGCAGCCACGGCCCTCGCGGCCCTCATGCTCGTTGCGCCCCCGGCGCTTGCGGCACAAACGGAATCCGGAACGATCCTGGTCATGAACCCCGGCGGCAGTGTCCTTTTCACGGCCACGGAAGGCATCTACCTCCAGACCGGCATCGAGATGAACGGCATCGACGGCTGGATCATCCACCTCGAAGAAAGCCTCGCCGAGTTCAGCCTCACCGGTGACGCCGGCGTGGTCGGCGAGTGCGACCTCGACGTGTGGTTCTATGACGCGAACGGTGGCCTGCTCGACGGATACGAGAACACGTTCGACGACTGCAACGAGGGCGGCGAAGTCCCGGCTGGGGCGACGACCGCCATGATCAACGCATGGATCGGCTTCAACGTCGGCTTCGAATTCGTCGCCGAGTAAGCCGGAATCCCCGCCCGGGGCCGCGCCCCGGGCCGTTCCTTTTTTTGCAGCCGGACGCCGCATGTTCGCGATAGCGTATTCGGCCCCGGATTGCCCACCCCCACACCAACACCCAACATGAGGTGGGCTTCGGATTCATACCAAGGATTGGACCACTCGTCACCGTCAGTTGTCAGAAAGATTGAAGTCATGGTGACACATTGAGAGCTTCGTCAGCCCGTCCGACGGACGGACTGCAGAGCAACGTGCAAACGATGCTCAGTATAAGGGAGGTAACTCAAATGAACAAGATCGTAGCCATGGCTATCGCGGCCCTCATGTTCGCCGCAGTGCCCGCATCCGCGGAACAGACCGTCAGCGGAACCATCCTCGCCCCGTCCGGCCCCGCCTGGTGGGTTGGCGACGGCATCACCGGTAGCCTGTACACGCAGGCCGGCATCGTCATGAACGGTGTCGACGGCTGGATGATCGAACTCGACGACGTCTACAGCGAGTTCACCCTCAGCGCCGACCCCGGCGTTGTCGGCGCTTGCGACCTCGACGTTCAGTTCTACGACGCGAACGGCGGCATCACCGGCGAAGACGGCGACAACGGAACCGAGAACTGCGGAGAAGACGGCGAGATCGACGCGGGCACGACCCACGCTCTCATCATCAACTTCGTCGGCTTCAACGTCGGCTTCGAGTTCACCGCCGCGTAAGCATCGCGAGTGAACGGGGCGCTTTGCGCCCCCTTCTTTTTTCTTTCAGGCATTCTGGTCGAGCGTAAGCGCTGGATCAACCGAAGGGCCTGCCGGGCGCATGACCGTCCCGCATGAACCATTGTTTCGCGCGACAACGAATCGTGATGAACCGGGACGCTGGCAAACATTGTCTCACGAGAACCTTCTAAGCGCCCCAGACATCTGGATGGCCGTCACGCTCATGTCGATGAGCAACGACGGAAGCGTACGGAGGTTCCACCCATGACCAAACTCATCGCCATCGCCCTTGCGGCCCTTTTCGCAGTATCGACCTCGGCCTTCGCCGAGGAATTCACGTACGAAGGTACCGTCCTCGCCCCGAACCCCGGCGGCACGGATGGGTTCAGCGCCAGCGAACTCGCGTACACACAGGCCGGAATCGAACTGAGCGGCATCGACGCCGTGCGCATCGACCTTCCCGCGAACCTGGAAAACTTCGACCTCATCGGTGACGCGGGCGTCATCGGCGCGTGCGACCTCGACATCAAGTTCTACGACGCGAACGGTGGATCCACCGGAATCGTCGGCGACTTCTTCACCGAGTACTGCGGCGAGTTCGGCCAGGTGCCGGTCGGTTCCGCGTATGCATTCGTCGTCCTCTGGGCCGGCTTCAACGTGAACTTCACGTTCTCCGCCGAATAAGCCGGCAATCGCGCGCAGCGTGCATCCTGCACGTGCCCGATCATCCCGGGGTGTCACTCAAGGCACCCCGGAATCCTTTTCACCTCTGGACACCCCGTCGGACCCGATTCCGTGCGTGGCCTGACAATTCTTGTGGCATTTTCGATGGCGATTGCGGTTCTGCCGTCGACCGCGGCGGCACCCTCCGAATGGTACGCGTCGATCCTCATGCCGGACCCGACGTATCCGACGACGGGCACGAGCCAAGGAGAGGCGTACGGCACATTCGGATTCACGGGCAACGGCCTCAACCGATTCGTGATTCCGTTGGATGCCGGGATGACGGGTTCCGCCGTGCTCCTGCGGGGGGATCCCGGAGTCATGGGCACCTGCGACCTTGACATGTGGTTCTACGATTCCAACGGGAACGAGGTGGCGGCCGACATCGAGGAATTCGGGTGCGACGAATACACGATTGCACCGGCCGGCGCAGCATCGCTGGTCACGGTCCTCGCCATGGGGTTCAACGTGGAGTTCACGGTCCACATTTCGTGACAGGGCGGCAATCGTCGCATGCCATGGGGTCCGACGCGTGTGCGCGCGGCCGGGTTGCCTGGCCACGGACGTCCCGGTCACTTGGCGGAAACGATCCGGATGACGTCTCCATCCTTCAGTTCGTGATCGGCGCCCACGATGCGTTTCGTACGCGCATCCACCGCCCGGATGAAATGCTCGCCGAGGTCCGTGTGGACACGAAATGCCAGTTCCCGCGCCGTGGTTCCCCGGGGGACCACGTGGGCATCCGGCAGGATCCGTCCCTCCTTGTCCGTGAGGTGCGTCTCGTCCTCCACGGGGTACACGACGATCCGGTCCAGCAGCTCGTAGACCGCCTTCTCAAGGAGCGTCTGGACGCCCGTGGACCCGAACGGTTCGAGGACACGCTCCCGGATCGAGTCGAGCGCACCCTGCTGGGGGGCCGTAAGCTTCGCCCCGTCCGCAAGTGAGAAGGTCCCGGAACCGGGTTCGTACGACAACAATCCGCCTTCGGCAGCGCGTCGGAGCGCAAGTTCACTCTGCGCGCTCGTCTGGACGATGAATTCGTCCTCAAGGGCCATTAACCGCTCCAGGCATTCGGGGGGCGCGATGTCGCTCTTGTTCGCAGCGACGATGATGCCCTTCCGGATCTTCCGCACCTCGCGGCCGATGGCGACGAGGTCCTCCGCGGTCCAACTCGCCGGCTTCGTCGGGTCCACGCCGCTCCGGTCGAGCGCGGCCTTGACGTCATGCGGCTTGATCTTGAGGCCGGTGAGCCGCTCGGCGAGTTCGGCCTCGACCTTCCCCTTGGATGCCTCCAGTTTTCGGGCGGCGCGGTCGAGGCCCTTCCCGATGATGCCGGCAATCCAGTGGTCGAGTTCCTCCTTGAGGAATGCGACGTCCTGGACGGGGTCATGGCTGCCCTTCGGCACCGGGTTCCCGTCGGCGTCCGTGGACCCACTCGCATCCACGACGTGGATGAGGGCATCCGCCTGCCGGAGGTCGTCAAGGAACTTGTTCCCGAGACCCTTGCCTTCGTGGGCGCCGGGGACGAGGCCTGCCACGTCGAGGACTTCCACCGGGATGAAGCGGGTGCCGCCCGAGCAGGACCCCGTCCGCGGCGTGCACGCGTCCATGCCGAAGTCGGGATGGGGGCATTTCCCGCGGATGAACGTGACCCCGCGATTCGCTTCAATGGTGGTGAACGGATAGTTCGCGATCTCCGCCGGCGCTTGGGTCGCCGCCGTGAAGAAGGTGGATTTCCCGACATTCGGCTTCCCCACGACCCCGACAAGCATGGAGCCGCGGAGGCGGCACTGGCTTGTGAACGTTTCGAGTCCGTGGGCCCGGATGCAGGCGCCGCCTCGCGGGCGCATGCCGCCGAAGACGCTGCCGCTGCGGCCACCAGGGGGCGCCCCCATGCCCCGCCGTGCGAGGCAGGTAGGATCGCGCCGCGGCGGTGTGGCCTCCGGAGGAAGGTCGGGCGGCCGGATGGGGTGCGCGTCGCCCTGTGGCACCCCGCCGGGCAAAGCCCCCTCCGTGGATGGGACCGCTGCGGCGGCCAGCCCCGGGGCGGACCCCTCAGAGGAGACTCAGGAGGTCTTCCTGCCGCCCGTTCTCGAAGTCCTCGACCTTGTCCGCCATCTCGACGACGGCTGCGGCGACGAACCGGAGGCCTTCGCGCGCCTTCAGCGTCCCGTCGATGACCGCCGTCTGCCGGAGTTCGACCTTGCGACCGTGGACGGATCCGTACACGTGGACGCCGTTCCCGATGACGATGTCGCCATCGGCTTCCAGGTCGCCGTGGACTTCCGTGAAATCCTCGAGGGTGACGTCGCCCTTGGCGCGGAGGGAGCCATGGAGCTTCGTGCCCTTCCCGAGGCGTGCTCCGCCGTCGGTCTGGTAGTTCCCGAGGAGGCGGCAGTCGATGCCGGCGTCGAGGGCGCCCTTGATGCGGGCGTCCTGGAGGCGGATCTCGCTTCCTTCGGGGACGAAGAAGAACTCGTCCGAGACCGCGATGGCGTTGTCCTCGCTGTCGCCATCCTGGAGGTCGGCGAGGAGTTTTTCGACCTCCTCGCTGCGGCCCTGGCCGAGCATCTGGAGGAGATAGATGAAGATGTAGATGACCACGGGCACGGGGTTCCGGATGTTGATCCATCCGCGGGCCGTGAACCCTTGGCCGAGTTTCACGTCGTCCCCGACGTCAAGGTCGTTCTCGACCTCGAGTTTGCCGTCCACCTGGACCCGTTCCCCGAGGTACACGGAGCCCTTGGACGAGAGGTCACCCTTGACGTGGCTGAAGAGGTCGACGCGGACATCGCCCTCGGCGATGAGCGTACCCACTTCCGCGCTTTCGCCGATGAACACCCGTCCGGGTGCCTCGAAACCGAAGTCGAGTTTCGCGTAATCCGCGATGATGACGTCCCCCTTCGTCGTGACCATGTGTTCACCGAACACGGTCCCGTCAGGGAGGAGGAGCGTCCGCTTATCGAACGCCATGGTAGTGCATCCCGTGGAAGGTAATGGGCGGGCTGTATAAAAGGGACCTGATTCGGTACGGCCTCCGACGACATGGCTTCGACCGGCCCGATCGGACAACACGTGGGACCCACCCGGTCGCACCCCCGGCGTCGCCGCGGGCGACACGCGCACAGACTTTAAATGCGGCCACCTCGATCGACCCGACCAACTGGTCGCGGTACGCTCATTTTCCGGCGTGCTGCGAACCGAGAGGAGGACCCTTTTCGTGATGCGACCCCGAGAGGTCAAGAAAGCGGCGCGGGCTGCACGTGTCGCAGGACTCGCAATCGCGGTGTTTGGCGCCATCGCCGGCCTCATCATCGGACGCGTGGCAGGCACGGCCCTCGCCCGCGGCTACCAGGTGGACTGGTACGTGGAGCCCGCCCATGCGTTCCTCGACCTCGATGCGTTCGCCGGCTACGCCCTCGCGGTGACGGCCATTGTCGCATTCGGCTTCGCGGCCCTCGGGATCGGCGCGGCATCCTTCGCCTGGGACAAGATGGCGAAGGGCAACACGGTCCGGTACACGGGAACACCGACCAACCGGGACACGTTCACCCTCGGGGCGACCGCGGGTCTCGCACTCATGCTGCCCCTCCTCATCGCCGTGGGTGGAGTCGGCCTCCTGTTCCTCGCCGGCTCCCGCGGCATCGAGAATTCCGCGCTTGCGGCCCTCCTCGGCGCAGCCGGAGCGGCGGCCGGCTTCTTCGCCGCATGGTTGGGAAGCCGATATGCGACCGCCGGACTCGCCCGGGGCCGTCTCGTCAAGACCCCGCCAGGCGACAACCTGATCGGGAAGATCGCGATTGCGAGCGGGAAACACAACAAGGCCACGCTCCTCTTCATCCTGATCTTCACGGGCGTCATGGCGACCGGGATCGCGAACGTCCACACGAATGTGGACGTGGCGGATGTCCTGCCCCGCGGCGACCCGAACACCGCCGCCGCGCAGAACGTCACGGAGCGCTTCAAGAGCACGTTCACCCAGCAGGTCACGTTCCAATTGCCCCTCGCGCCCCACGAGTTGTGGCTGCATGACAACGAGCGCCTGACGAACCGCGTGACGGAGCCGGACCCCACGAACATCTCGGACGAGGTGTACGTGCGGGCGATCGCCGAGTTGACGACGTTCGTGAAGGAGCATTCCATCTTCGAGGGCAGTGTCGGGATCCCCGACTTCTACCAGCTCATCAACTGGACCCTCGCGGGCGGCGAATCCGCGGATGATTCCGCATTCCGCCTGCCAGCGACCGACGTTCCCGGATCCCTCCGGTACCAGTTGGTTCATGAGACCACGTGGGCGGCGATTCCGGGGACGGTGGATGCCGTGATCAGCCCGTCATACCGGCAGACGGCCCTGCTCTTCACGGTCGATCCGAAAGAGACAATGTCGTCCAAGGAGATCGGGAAAGCGGCCCTTGAGGTTCGGGATGCCTACGTCCGGTGGGCAGAGACCACGCCCGCCGCATACAAGGTGTTCACGGGCGAGAACGCCCCGCTGTTCAGCGTGGACCTGCCCATTGCGAACGCACATTCCAGCGAGTTGGCCACCCACGATTTCACGCGCCTCATGCCGGCGATCAGCCTCTTCATCCTCGTTGCGCTGTTCATCGGTTTCCGGAGCGCGGGCGCGATCACGGTCGCATTCAGCGCCCTCGCCGTGGCCGTCACCATCACCTTCGGCGCCATGGGCCACATGAACATCCCGCTGAACACGCTGAACCTGACGACGGTGGCGCTCATCATGGGGGTGGGGATCGATTACGGGATCCACATCATCAACGAGTATCTGGAGTCGCGGGCGCGGGGCCTCACCCAGGAGGAGGCGTTCCAGAACGCCGGGGGACACAGTGCCTTCGCCCTCCTTGTCGCGACCTTGACCACCGTGAGCGGCCTTGCCATCCTGATGGTGTCCCCGAGCATCCTGATCGCACAACTCGGGCTCCTCTCGATCATCGCCATGATCGCGTCGTTCAGTCTCACGATCACGTTCATCCCGGCGGGCCTCGCATTCCTGAAGACCGCGAAGGCCGGCGCACAGGAATACCGGCCGTCCAACTTCATGGGCGGCGTCGCGAAGCTGATCGGCGGGAACCGCTTCATCACAAGCATCGTCCTCCTTGCCCTCCTCGCGGGCGCGTTGTACAGTTCGGAACGGATTGGCACGGAGGCCTTCGGAGACCCGCCGCGGAACTGGCTCGATGACGATCCGCTGCGGCAGGAGCATGAGGCCGCACTCAAGGGCTTCTACGACACGGAAACGGATGACGTGAAGGCAAACATCCTGATCTTCCAGGGCTCGGCGGTGACGGACCCCGCTACCCATGCCTACATGCGGGGGATCGAATGCTCGCTGAAGACGAAGCCGCGGGTCATCTCGGACACGTTGCGGACGCTCCCGTTCCTGATCGACACGTATCTCACGGTGAAGGACGGTCCCGCAAGCGTGCCGTACATCGGCACGCAACGGTCGGCGAACCCGTGCACCGAGAATCCCCCGGGATACCCGGAGACGCAGGAGGAGTTGACGGCGACGATCAACCACGTCTTCACGACGCCGTTGTTCAACTTCGCGAACCTGTTCATCGACAATCCCGAGAATGAGATTGCGATCATGACGTTCTCCGCGAAGGCGGACACGTATGAGTCCGCGAAGGAGGTCTGGGACCAGGTGCAGGCTGCGATCCAGGAGAACGAAGCGAACCGCCCCGCATCCCTCCAGGTGAACTTCTTCGGGAACACCGCGATCAACTACCTCTTCGTGGCGAAGGAAGTCCCGTGGCTCACGTACATGGCTGTCGCAACGAACATCATGGTCGTGCTGCTCGTCCTCCTCTTTGTGGGCGACATCAAGGCCGCCATCATCGTGGGCGCCGCGAACTTCGTGACGAGCATCCTCTGGCTCGGGCTCCTGCCGCTGTTCGACATCGGCCTCGCCATCACGCTGGCGTTGCCCCTGACGTTCATCTTCGCGATGGGCAGCGATTACGCCCTTCACCTTGCGCTTGCGTGCAGACGGGACGATACCGAGCAGGTGTTCAAGACGACCGGGAAAGCCGTCCTGATGAGTTTCGTGACGACCGCAGGGGCGTTTGCGATCTTCATCAACATGAGTGATCTCGCGGTGCGGAAGACGATGATCGGGACCACGTTGGCAATCGGAGTCATCTTCTTTGTGACAATGCTCGCCATTCCCCTCGCGTATCCCGCAAAGCGGAAGGCACGGCGCGGCCGTATCGTCCCCGTGAAGGATCGGGCGGCCCGGGAGGCCGTGCAGGCGCCCGTTCCGGTGGCGGAAAAGAAGTAGGTCCGTAACCCGGCGCGCACCGGAAGCCCATGGTGCGCATGGATGGCGCAGTTCCCGCGGCCGCGTCCGTCCACGCGGGGCGTGATCCGGAGGGAACGATCCTTGGGCCGGGACCGCGCCGTCGGTTGCGGCCGTCGGGCGTTCCGGTGGACCCGTGACCGGGTTGGCCTCGGCGCCGGTGCGTGAATGCCGGCGCGACGTCCAGGGCTGACGCCCCTCTGCGCGCCTTTAGCGCGGCATTACCCGGAACAGCGGGCGACCTTGGGGCCGCTGAACGCCTGGGGTTCCCGGTCGCGCGTCATCACGCCGGTCAGGTCGATGGTGCCGTCGCACAGGTTGCTGCGGGCCGCGTACACGAGTCGGAACGCCACGTCCGGTCCCTCCATCACGCGGGCCCAGGCAGCGACCTTTTCGTCACCCGCGTCGGGGGCCGGCGGGACAGGCACGTACCGCAGGAAGGATTCGTTGGTGCCGGCCATGGTGGCGGTCGCGACGAAGCGCGCGTACCCGGTTCCACTGATTTCGAGGGCGGTCCCGTTTGCCATCTGGACGACGGCGACAGCGCCGGACCCTTCGACGGGCGCGAGGGATTGGATCAGACCCGGAGCCCACCGGGTGGTGCTGCGCCGGTACTCGATGGCGGGCACCTCGACGCGCCATGCGCCGCTCCCGTTCACCTGGATTTCGAGGAGCTCGTTCCCGCGGGCGGGCAAGCCTGCAACGGGCCCGGCAAGCACCGTCGGGGAAGGAGAGGATTCCCCGGGGGTGCCGGATCCGTAGGAACCGGACTCCTCGTTCGGTTGGTCGTTTCCGCCCGTGCATCCGGCAAGCGGCGTAACCAGGAGAATGAACGCGAGGAGCGCGACCCGGGATCGCATGGGGTCGCGGAAGGCACGTTCCCGACTTGAGGCTGCCGAAAGCCGGGGATCGAACGGGAGCCACAATGCTCATCCTTTCCGGTGCCCGTGGATGCACCCATGGACGTGATCGAAGCGACGGACACCGATCTTTCGGGCGCGTTCCTCATGATCGGTCTCCCGGGGCGCGGCCTCGTGGCCGGGATCGCTGCGAACTTTCTTGTGAAGGAGTTGAGGATGACGTTCCTCGCCGGCCTCCAGGGGGACGAGTTGCCGCCTGCCGCGAGTGCCGTGAACGGGGTTGCGATGAGCCCCGTCCACCTCTACGTGAGTGACGCCATCTGCGGGTTGAACCGGTCGTGCCGGCGCCTCGTGATCCTGAAGAGCGACAGTCCCCTGCAGCACCCGATGTATTTCCCGGTGGCGCGAACCATCATCGACTGGGCCAAGGCGAAGGGCATTGCCGAGATTGCGATCCTCGAGGGTTTCGAGCGGGATCAGCCCGCGGAGTCCGGGGGGCAGGTGAAGTGCCTGAAGAACCTGTACGCGAAGGTGGACCTTGACGAGTTGGGGATTGCGCCGTGTGACGAAGGCGTGTTGACGAGCTTCGGTGCCGCCGTGCTCCTGAAGGCGAATGTCGCGCACCTGCCGGCGGTGTGCCTGTTTGCGGAGGTTGCGGGCGCGACGGCGGACGCACGGGCCGCGGCCATGCTTCTTGCGAAGTTGAATCCGTTGATCCCGGAGATCGATATCCCCCTGGATCCGTTGTTCGAGAAGGCGAAGGCGATCCAGGACGTCATGGAGAAGGATCGTGTGCATCATGAATCGGACATGCAGCGCATCCAGGATTCGACCATCATGTACGTGTGATCGTGGGCCACGTGGATACTCCTGGCCCGTCCGGTAGTGCCAACGTACGGCGAATCGTCCAACGAGGAGTCGCCATCCGGGGGCGATGGAGGGTAACCAACCCGCTACGCTTGCGGGTCCCTGTCCTCGGCGGCTTCGCCGCCTGCGGACCAGGTGGCGGGGTGGGGCGCAGGTCGACCTGACGTGGATAAGCCCACGTCGATGTCCTCGGATCCGCATGCCTGCGGCGCCGACACGCGCGCCGGGGGTCGGCGGGTGCTGGCTCACTGTCACTGTCACACCCACCCCTCTGGGCTCGCGCAATGCCATCATGTCGGCGAGCCCCGGGCCTGCCCGGGCCGCGTGGTGCCGACAAGCTATACCGAGGCGACGGGACCGGCGAGCCGAACGGCGACCACGTGGGTCCGGCATTCGGGGAGGTATTCGGAAACGAGCACTTCAAAGGGGATTCCGTAGCGTCCGAGGACGCCTTCAAGAAGACGTTGGGGCAGCGTCGGGGGGGCTGCCTGCCGGGACATGGCGCTGCCGACGTGCGCCAGCGGGACCATGGATTCGGGGGTGGCGACGAGGATGCGCAGCGTGGCGCCGTCGGCAAGAAGGGTGATGCGGTCGGCGAGTCCGGCGCGGGTGGCGCACGCGAGGGCATTCCCGAGCCCCGTCACGGGGTCCCCGTCGGGGAGGACGAGGTCGCCGGCGTCGACAAGGAAGGGCACAGGGTTCCCGGCGTCCCACGGGGCGGCGAGACCCGCGTAGGCGCCAAGGGATCGTTGGAAGACGCGGGTGATCACTGCCATCAGGCCGTAGTCGGGTTCAGGGGGGGATGATGGTTTGTTTGCCGCGAATGACATACACCCCGGGCGGATTCGTGCGGAAACAGGCATCGCGCGGGTCGGTTCCTCCCGCTGACGGCCCGCTGCTTCCGCCCCTTTTCCGAGGCCGGACCGGCTCAAGCGCCTCAAGGCGCAACGCGCACGATCACGATTTGCCGCGGATCTGTTGGGCGAGGACCCGGTCGCACGCTTCGAGGAACGCGTCCTCCTTGCCGCCGGGAATGGTGGCGCCGGCGGCGGGCGCATGGCCTCCTCCTGCACCCCCGACTTCCGCACTCGCCTCCCGCATCACATCGGCAAGGTTCACACCGGCTTCCACGAGGCCGCGGTTCGCGCGGGCGCTGACCTTGACCTTGCCGTCGTCCGCGTTGGCGAATGCGATGATGGGGAGGTCGCGGCGCACGCCGTTCCCATTGAACATCATGCCGGCGACGATGCCGACGATGGTTTCCCGGATCTCGCTTTTCGCGTGGAACCATTGGAGGTGGTCGCGTTCGGTGAGGCCCTCGTTCTTCACGTGGTTGATGCCGTGGACGAGGTTCTGCCGGTGGCCCTTGAGGAGGACGAGGGCCTTGTCGTAGTTCTCGCCGCGGTCGCCGAGGGCCACGGCGAGGCCCACGTCGGCTTCGCCGTATCGGGCGGTGCTGTTGAGGAGGGTCGCGAATTCCTTGGCGTCGCGGACGGGCGTCCCTTCCTCCTCGCCGCGGAGGACGTACACTTCGCCGACGAGGCGGCGGACGGCGCGGTGGCCGAACCCCTTCTCAAGGAGGCTTTTTGCGACGGTGCTGAGGATGCGTCGCTTCTCGTCCTGGGAGAGGTGCGTCCAACTGCGCCACTTCTCCTCCTGGCGGTAGTGGACGTCGCATTGTTCAAGGAACGAGCAGCAGGCATCATGGCGGCCGGAGACGTCCGGGATCAGGGGGTCGTCCGCGAACTGGAGGAGCTTGGGCAGGGTGCGGGTTTCGCGGCCGAAATAGCGGGCGTCGATGGTGGGGGCGAGCACCCCGGCCGCTGCGGCATCCTCCACGACGACGCGGTTCATGCCGGTGAGGCGCCCGGCGTCGGAATCCTGGAGATCGCCGACGGCGCCCACGATGGCGACCTGCGCCATGTCGCGGTTCACGCGGTCCATCTGGCGCGCCACGAGGTACGTGGTGGTGGCGCCGCTGAGGTAGCGGCTGCCGTCCTCCTCGTAGAAGTGGCAGTTGAGGTGGTAGTCGCCGCGCGCGGTGGGCACGTGGTGGTCCGAGATCACCGGTTTCTCGTTGAGGAGGAGGTCGGCGGCGCCGGAGCCGAGGTCCGTGAACCACAGGGTCTCCGGATTCTCGTTCTTGAGGCGTTCCGCGTGCTCGGGGGTCAGCGATTTCAGGAACTCGGTCTCGTAGGAGATGCCGGCGCGTTCGAGGGCGCGGACGGCGACGGCTGCGCTCGTCAATCCGTCGGCGTCGATGTGGCTCACGATCTTCACGTGGCCGGCCTTCTTCAGGCGCTCGGCGAGCACATTCGCTTCATGGAGAACGGGGCATCCCTCTTGTGGGTGAGGAGGCTGATGGTGGCGATCGGACTTAACGGGTGCCCGGGGTTCGGTGAAAGAACAGGGGAAGGGCCGGGAGTGGGGGCCCGGGGTTGCTGCCCGGGGTGGGGCTTGGTGGTGGGCCCCCGGACGATCACGGGTCAGGCCCCGGGCTGAGCACTCTGATGAGTGGCCTCGACAAGGTCCGCTCGGCGCGCAGGCGACGTCGAGAGGCGTCGGTCGCGGGCCACGTCGAGAGCCGTCGGTCGCGGCCACGTCATCGCCGCTGACGTCGGCCCAATGGCGGTGAGCCCGCCGGCTCGGTACCTCAGGTCCGGTCCCCGGTGGGCATGAAGAGGGCGCCCGTCATGAAGATGAGGACGCCGACTGCCGCCGTCAACACCTGGGCGACGCCGGAGAGGGCGAACGCAGCGGCGAGGAGGAGAATGAGAGGGAGAAGGACAAACACCGTGAGCGAGATCGCGCCGGGAGCTGCCATGGGATCGGGTCCGTGAAACCGGGGTTGGGGGAAAAACGTGTCGAAAGGCGTGGGGGTGAAGTTTGGTGGGTGGGGCTTGGGGTTGGAGGTGTCGCGGCGCGGTTTTTTTGGCTGTGGCTGCCGGTGTTCCGGTTGGCTGGTGGGGGCCAGTCATTTCCCACAGGGGGCACAGAGTCACGGAGAGCACAGAGCTTGCTTGATGAGACGGGTCGGGCGCGTCGGATCCGGTTCAGGTCGTCCTGACCTGGCCTTCGAACTGCGCCGTGCCGACCGCGTCGGCAATGGCGGGTCCGCCGGGTTCACGTGCAACGAGGAACCGGATGTCGAGGTCGGATCCGGAGACGGGGCGCCCGCCATTGTACGTGATGGATGACGGATTCTGCATGGAGATGAGTTCGCTGGACGTGCTTGCGTACACCAAGGTGCCACTCTCCTGCAATTCGTAGTGGACGAATACCTTCGTTCCGATGGGGCCCTGCACCGCCACGGGTACCGAGAATTCGAGCGCGTATGCCGACGAGTCTCCGGCGCGTACGATTCTCGCGTCCATTTCGCCAAGCTGGATGCTGGCCTCGGATTCGTCCCCGCCCCAGCGCTCGTCCAACGCGACCACGGTTGCCATGGAGGCGGTCGCGATCAGGAAGGCTGCCAGGATCATCGGTTTCACGGGTTCACGTCGCCCGGACCGCTTGCAGGTCGGCGCGGTCGTTCGAGTCGAAGCGGTACGGGATGTCGCGGGGGTCCTCGAAGGCGTCCATCACGCTTGCCACGTCGATGTCGGGATGCATCACGCTCCCGCGATTGACCGAGTGACCGCGATACTCGGCATGCTCGTGCGGCGTGACCATGGGGACCCCCTTGTTCACGAGACCGATCACGTGTCCCGCCTCGTGGACGAGGACGGCACGCTCCAGGTAGCGGATGTTGGTCATCGAGGCCGCCGCCGTCACGGCGTTGTGCCGCGCCGCTTCGCGGATCTGTGCCTGGAAGAGGATGATTGCGCCACTGAATTCCGTGCCGAGGAGCTCGCGGTTGCCGGCGACGCTGGAATCGTCCAGTCGTCCATCCAGGAGGAGGGCGTGGATGACGGCCCGGTCGCCCCCGGTCCCGTGGTCGCGATGGGTCGCAAGGAGATCCTCGATCTCTTCTACTGAGTACAAACCGTCCGGCTGTGTGGAGGGAACGTGCGACACGATGATTTCGACCGGTTTCGCGAGGACCTCCTCCAGGTGTTCGCGGAAGTCCTCGACTGCACGCGGGTCAGGATCCGCATTCCCGACGATGTCCATCTCGATCAGGATGTTCGCGTAACGCGGGCCGACGTAGACCAACGCGGGGCCGGGATTGTCGAGGTCCGGGATGGTGATCCCGAAGCAGCCGGAGAGCATGGTGCCGAGGATGGCGAGTGCGATCAGGGGTGTTTGAGGGTTCATCCTTTCGTCACTCCGGGCTGCATCACCGATCCAGCCATATTTCAGGCCCCGCTCGGCAGGTCCGGACCCCTTGCTCTTCACGACACCGGACCTCGACGTCTTCACAGGCGTAGTCGGTGCAGACGGACGCCGTTGCGATGCCGTCGTGGTACCGGAGCGTCATGAAGGCGACCTGCCTCGATGGCGCAGGCTCTTCCGAAGCAAGCGTGTCAGCGACCCGCGTTTGAACGCGGCTCACGTAGTCGGGGCCGGGCGGGATGGGCCCCCGCGGAGCGCTTGCCGCACACATTTGTGGAGATTCCCCGCCGGTTACACATGTCTGCGCGAACCGGCAGGTGGCTTCAACGCGCATGGTTGAGGTGAACGTCGACACTTGGCAGGCGCCGCCGGCATACGTCTGCCGGAAGATTTCGGGCGGAGATATGCACCGCGCCATCGTCGTTTCACATCCAGTGGACCAGTACCCGCATTCCGCTCGACCCCATGCGGATTCCGCGGAGGTGGGATCATCCCCCGCGATCGCTTCGAACATGATCACGGACCCGCGGGAGCAATAGGCGTGGCCACAGTGCGCCCAGAAGCCACCCGTTATCGTCGGATTCCAGTTTTCACAACAGGTGGAGAGCCAATCCGATTCACACGAGTCTCCGGCGGCGAGCGGGGCCATGGTGATCGTTGGCATCACCGCAACGATCACCAGGAGATGAAACATGGACATGGGCGCCGAACCCCTCATGGCCCGGGGAGGGTCCGGGGGGGGGGATAACTGTTTGCGCGGGTTGGCGCCGGGTCCACCGCCCGCAGCACTCCTCAGATCGCCGAGGTCCGCGGCTTAAGCACGTACTCGACGCGTTCGCGCCCCGCGCCCTTGGATTCCCGCCGCACGATTTCCAGCCCACCGAGCTCCCGCGTGCTCCCGATGTGGGTGCCGGCGCAGGGGCAGATGTCGGCGAGGGCGTCGTCCGGGCCGATCTGCACGACGCGCAGTTTCCGCACGCTTTGCGGCAGGAGCTTCAACACGGGGCGTTCCCCGATTGTCTTCTCGAAGGTGTCGCGGT
>JBFILE010000026.1:0-19172 GCA_041599855.1 Thermoplasmatota archaeon | reverse complement strand
CATGTCCCGTGGTCGTTCTCCTCGCGCCACGTCGTCGGCCTTAAATGGCGGCGCCCGGATGCGCGGTCATGTCGGACCCTTCGCCGCCACCTGCTGCCGTGTTCCGCGCCGGCGACCCCGTGGCCCTCGTGGACGCAACCGGCGCCGTCGTCCTCGTCACCGCCGGCGAACCGGATGCCGTCCCGGAGCGCGTGGCCGGCCTCGGCGTGTTCAACCGCGCCCGCCTCACCGGCCTCGCATGGGGCGCCCGGGTCGACCATGGCGCCGCCGCGTACGCGGCCGTCCCGCCTGCCATGAGCGACTACCATGCCGCCCTTCCGCGGAAGGCCCAGGTGGTCCTGCCGAAGGATGCCGCGCGCATCATCCACGAGTGCGACATCCGGGCGGGGGCCCGCGTCATCGAGAGCGGCATCGGGAGTGCGCACCTCACGGTGGCCCTCGGCCGCGCGGTCGGCCCGACCGGTCACGTGACCACGTACGAGATCCGGGATGATTTCCTGAAATGGGGCCGCAGGAACGTGGAACTCGCGGGCCTCGCGGACGTGGTCGAAGCGAAACTCGGCGATGTCACCGAAGGCGTCACCGAGACCGACGTGGACGCCGTCGTCCTCGACATCCCGACGCCGTGGCTTGCCGTGGCCCACGCACGGGACGCCCTGCGGGGCGGGGGATTCCTCACCTGCTACACGCCCACCGTGAGCCAGGTCGAGGAGACCCATCGCGCGATCCGCGAATCCGAGGGCTTCTCGAAGCCGTGGACCGTGGAACTCATGGAGCGCCGATGGGTCGTGGGGGAGCGCGGCAGCCGCCCCGACTTCGACATGCTCGGCCACACGGCGTTCCTGACGTTTGCCCGGCGGGTGCTCTGAGGTCCAAGGACGGATGCCTGGGGTCGGGAATTCAAGCCTCCGTGGGCGTCGCCGTGGTCAGACGCCGGTACGCAAGCTTTAATAGCCGACGATGGCACCGGAATCCTGTTGCCATAGCCCCAGGTGGGAATCGTGTTGCCTCAGCGTTCAGCTTACCGCGTCCATGTGCTCTTCGTCCTCGGCGTCCTCGCCGTCACGAACCTCGTTGTGATGACGCCGGTGGCCGACGCACAGGTGGGGCAGGTGGCCATCGGGATCGATCGGCAGAACGTGCTCATGAACGAGCCCGTCACCATCTGGGTGAACCGCACCATCTCGCCGACGGACCTCGTCAAGGTCTACTGCCTTGACTGCCCGGACGCCGATTCGCCCCCGAACGGCTACTACGCCTCACTCCGGGACCAGAACGGCGACGGCATCTACGACAAGCTCACCTTCCCGAGCCCGGCCTTCCCGGGCTCCCAGGCGGCCCGTGAACCCCGATGGAACGGCACGTACGTCGTGGCCGTGGTCAACGGGAACATCGAGGTCGCAAAGAAGACGTACCAGGTATGGATGGCGAACACCTACCAGGATGCGTCCCTCACCCTCAGCCCGTTCGACGAACTCAGGGTGCGCGCAAGCGGCTATGACGCCGGCGTGGGCAAGCTCCGCATCGGTCGCTACGAGGGCCCCATCATCAAGTGGATCATCGACTACAAGCCCCGGACGGACTCCGGGGTCATCCAGACCTCGTGGTCCATCCCGCGCGAAGAGGCCCAGAAGCTCACGTGCGCGGATTGGAAGAAGTGCCAGCGCTACTTCGTGGTGGTGGGGGGTCCCGGAAAACCGGATGAGGTCACCCACTTCCGGGTGGTTCCCGCCGACATCGAGGTGGCCTTCATCGCGCGGCCCGGTCTCGAAGGGCAGCAGGCCGCGTTCGAGCGCAGTGAAACCGCCCTGGTCGCATTCCAGCTCAAGTACCCGCCGACGCCGGGATTCCAGTTCCAGGAGATCCTACGGGAAGGGGACCTCGTCGGCGGGAACGTCACCGTCACCATCGAATCCGTCCGCGGGGCCGGTCAGACCGAGGAGGTCACCCGCGTCGAGACCGTGTCCGCCTCGTACGCGCGGGACCTGCGCGCGTTCTATGTCGCCTGGTCGATTCCCAAGAACCTCACCCTGCCGTCGGGCGGCGAAGCCCGGCTCCGGTTCGTGATCGAGAGCCAGAAGGACCAGTACGGGAATGCGATCCCGCGCACCATCACGCCCGAGTTCACCGTCACGAAGGCCATCATCGAACCCCATTTCCGGGACGTCCCCGAATCCTTCGAACGCACCGGCACCCTGCGGGTCCCCATGGAGATCCGGTACCGGAACGGCACCGCGTTTGCGCCGCCGGACAACGCGACCCAGCTCAAGGCGCGCTTCCTCCACACGGATTCCGCGGGCAGCGAGATCACGAGTGTCCCATCCGTGACACTCACCGCGAAATACGAGGGGAACGCGACATGGGTGTTCGAGCAGACGTTCCCGCGAGACTACCGGAATCTCGGGAACTGGCGCCTCGACTTCAACGGGGCGCTCGACAAGTGGGGGAACGAGGTCCTGAAGAACGAGACCGCGCTCATCCGCCTCAACCCTGCGAGCATGCGGGTGGACTTCAAGAGCTACGTGGGCGCGGAACTCCGGAATGCGACCCGTGGATTCGACCGCGGGGACACCGTGGACCTGCGCATCACCATCCGGTACCTGGACGGGTCGCCGTTCAATGACCGCACGAACGCGTACGGGCGCCTCCTGAACCTCACCATGGAGCGCCGCACCGCGACCGGCGGCTACTTCTCCGGCGCCCTCGTGGACCTCCAGCTGATCGATGCGAGCGTGGGCCTTTGGGGCGGGTCGTTCAAGCTGGAACTCGAGAACGACATCACGCCCGCCGGGAAGTATGCGTTCATCCTCGACCTCAAGGACGGGATCACGCCTACACCGAACCAGAACCACACGTCGATCTTCCGGAACGTCGGCGCCGCGACGTTGAAGGTCGTGACGACGCGGGAGCCCCTTGCGCGCGTGCAGGCCGGCATGGATGCGGCCACGTACCGCTTCCAGTTGAAGTACAAGGACGGCACCGTCATCACGCCCGACCTCATGGCGAGCCGGCTCTCCGTGAGCGTCGTCCACTTCGAGGAGCAGCGGGAGACCGGCGTGGTGAAGACCGGCCTCGTCCCCACATGGGACGAGTCGCGCCGCGAATGGTCCGTCACGTGGACCCCGCCGCGGAATGCCCTCCTCGAAACGCCCCACGTGTTCAAGCCCGTGGGCCGCGACATCTACGACAACATCATCGACTCCCAGGCCCGGTCCCGATCCTTCATCCTGTTCGTGGACACCATCCTCCGCGAAACCCTGAACAACCCCCCGGCGGGCGTGCCGCGTGGCCAGACCGCATTCGTCGTCTTCGACGGGCGCCAAGGGGACACGGGCGCGAACGAGACCGGCGAGGTCCGCATCGCCCTCCAGCGCTTCAGCTACTTCGAGGGCGGCTGGATCGATGAGGTCCGGGACGTCCGCAAGCCCCGCACCCAGTTTGACGAGGACCACCTCGGCGAATGGCGCTTCAGCCTGAACGCGACCCTTGGCCAGTACCGGTTCGTCCTGTTCGGCCGCGACGGGAACCGCGGCATCATCCAGGGGAACAGCACCACGTTCATCGTGGAACCCGCGACCGTGACGCGGACCTTCATCCGGGGCCTCGGGGACGTGCTCCCGAAGGGGTCCTCGGCCGACGTCTCCTTCGAGCGTCGCCCCGGCGACGTCATCGACACGGCCATGGTCTTCGTCGGCGCCTCCGACTTCTCGAAGGCGAAGATCCGCCACTCGCCCGAGCACGTGAACGTCACGTGGAGCATCCCGTTCATCTCCCCCGACGGCATCTACACCCTCGCCGTCAAGGGCCGTGACATCCACCGGAACCAGATCGAGTTCATCGTCGGGCCGTTCGGTGTGAAGACCGTGGACCTCGACATCGAGATCCTCGTCCAGCCGCCGAGCATCGTCTCCCGCAGCAGCGAGGTGGGCGCCACGATCCGGGTCCTGTGGCCGTCGCGGGACATCACGAAGAACATGACGGGGCCTCCGCGGATCACCGTCGTCGACGACTCGGGGGTCATCGCGAACCCCGGGTACAAGTTCGACGGGGTCAACTACCTGATCAAGTGGAAACCGTCCGTGACCACGGCCCTTGGCACGTACCGGTTCCAGATGTCCGGAACCGATGCGGCCGGAAACGTGTTCCCCACCACGACGACGGAACCGTTCCGCCTCGAACCCGGCCGATACGAGCGGGACGTGGCCGAGAAGCCGCGCCTCCAATACAAACGCGCGACGCAGCCTGCGGTCGCCGAATTCCCCTCCACGCCCGAGGACTCGTACATGACGTTCGAGTTGTCCTACCTCGGCGCCTTGTCGGGGCTCAATGCGGCCCGCCGCATCCTCGAAGGCCAGAGCGCCGGTGCACTTCCCCACGAGTTCGATGGCGTCCGCCAGCGGTACACGGTGAGCTGGACGCCGCAGGTGACGAGTCCCCTCGGATTCTACCGGATCATCGGCCGCGGTGAAGACCAGTACGGGAACACCCTGGTCATGCGTACCGACGCGTTCCAGGTCGTCCCGGCCGACCTCCAGTTCCGCTGGGTGGCGCAGGCGTCCCCGAATGCCTTCGAGCCCGCCAAGGACATGGAATGGCGATTCTCGGTCCGCTACCCTGATGGGCGCGCGACCACTCCGGACGACCTCCGGGTCGGCAGTCCGGCCGCGGTGTTGTTCTATGAACAACAGCCCATCGTCCGCGATCAGGGCCCCCAGATCGGCTACGAGAACGGCGAGTTCGTGGTCGCGTGGCGAACGCCCAGCCCACTGCCGGCGGGACGATACTACCTGCAGGTCAGCGGGGTGGACCAGGACGGGAACAGCATCGTGTCCTCGCGTTCCAACGAGTACACGGTCGCGAAGGCCGGAGTCGTCGACGGGCTCCTCGGGATCCCGGATGTCGCGGCTCCGATGACGATGCTCGCCTTCGTCGCCGTCGCCCTCGGTCTCGCCGCCTCGACACGGCGTCGGGGCCTGTGAGCGAGCGGTCTCCGGGATTGTGTCTCCCATGGATGGCCCGGGGGGTCGCCGGGCGGCGAGGTCCCGCCCAGATCTTCTCGGGTTCCATGGCCCCCGCGTGTCATCCATGCCGGTGCATCCCGTGGAGTTGCCCGGATCCTGCGGAGCCGCGGAGTCGCCCGGAACCTCCGGCGGGCGGCGGTATCGCGTGGCTCCTGCCGATTCCCGCGGAATCGTCCGGATCCCGCGGACGCGCCCGGATCCGGCACGGTCCGGCGGAATCCATCGGATCCGGGGCCATTTGCGCGATCGGGCCGGAATCCTGGGCAATCTGCCGATTCCATGCGCCCGGAAATGGCTTCCCACGCCGGGACTCGGCCGGTTTCCGGGTGTCCGTCCCGTCCGGTGGTGATCGGGATTTCCTCCGTCCCTGGCGAAGCAGGGTGTCACAAGCTTTAAGAGTGGGGAACCGAACGAGCGGCCGTCGGCGACGGGTTGTGTGCCTGTTGCCACAGACAAGTGTTGCCACACAAAAAAGTCGGCTGGTGTTGAAGTCACGCGGGAGTTGCCGCCTGCGTGATGGAACCGGTCGCGACTCCGGACTGCCATCCGGAAACCCAAGCTGGAGAGGAGAGAACCCAACCATGACTGTCAACCCCCAACGCCTCGCACGCCTGCAAGAACACGGACTGACCGAGTACGAATCCCGCGCATACCTTGCGCTCCTCGAACTCGAGAAGGCGGAAGCGAGCCAGATCGCGGACCTTTCCCGGGTCCCGCGTACGAAGATCTACCAGGCCCTCGACGGCCTTGAAGGAAAGAAACTGATCAAGGTCATCCCCGACCGCCCGAAGCGCTACCTCGTCCAGAGCTTCACGGTCTACCTCGATGAACTCCAGCGCCAGTTCCAGGCGAAGGCGACCGAGGTCTCGGACCAGAAGGCAGCCCTCGCCGCCGAATTCGCCCCCCGCGGGAACATCTCCCTCGAGGACACCGGCGGCTTCCTTGCCCTCAAGGGCCGCGCGAACATCGCATCCAAGATGTGCGAGCTCCTCGAGAAGGCGAAGACCGAGGTCTCGGTCTACACGAGCGCGATGGGCACGAAGCGCATCGCCTACAACAGCCCCCTCATCAAGGAGCGCGCCCAGGAAGGAGTCGCGTTCTCCTTCCTCAGTCCCCACACGGACGCCAACATGGAGGCTCGCGATGAGCTCTCCGTCGCCGGTGCCGCCCTCCGCGAGACCGCGACGGACTTCGGTGCGATCACCCTCATGTTCCTCGATGACAAGGAAGTCATCCTGGCCCACCACGTCCCCGATGACGGTCACTACTTCCAGGGCTCGGACGTCGCCATCTGGAGCGACGACCCCGCCATGGTCCGCACCCTGAAGAGCTTCTTCACGATGGCGTGGAAGCTCAGCGAGATGGCGACGACCCCCGCGTCCAAGGCGCAGGCCGCCGCCCTCGGGAACATGCTCAAGACCATCGCGCCGCAGGCCATGGCCTGAACGCGAAACGAGCCCCCCGCAAGGGGGGCCCGTCTCCTCTTCCTGCATGTCGGGAAACGGACCCTGTCCCTCCCGATGGTGAGTGACGGGTTGTTCCCTCGCTCCGGAAGAGACGATCACCCAATACCCGGTGAATGAACCACGTCACCGGGAACGGATACAACACCGGCATCCGGCCGGTCTGGAACGTCCCGAATCAAGGCGTCCCCTGCCAGGGGCGCAGAAGAACATCCCTTGCCGGGGATGTCAAGGAAGTGTTGCCCATGACCCAACGTCCGAGCCTTCGCTCTGTCGACTCCACGCGCCCCGACGAGCGCCGCGAGCCCTCGGCAGACGTCCCCACCCTCGAGCCCCAACACGGCAGCCGCGCGTTTGCGATTCCCGCAGGCGACGGTCCCCGACAGACGGTCGGCGTCTCCTTCGCGATCCGCGCGAAGGGCGTCCTGGATGCACTCCCGGAATCCGCCTGAATCCCGATCACCTGAGGTGAACTGCATGGTCAAAGCGAAGGACGTGATGGAGAAGATCGGCGCACTCGTCGCCGTCGCCCTCTTCATCGTCCCCGCTGTCATGGCAGCCCACCCGGTCCAAGCCGTCGAAGGTCACACGCGATTCGTGGACCTGGACGGCTTCGACCCCTGCCTCGCCGCCATCGCGGGCCTCGCCCGCATGCGTGTCATGTGGTTCAACGACGTCCCGCTCTACGAACGCAGCTCCGCGGGCGAAGGAAAATACCTGTACGCCCTGGAAGCGGGCGCACCCGACCCGCGCGAGGAGAAGATCATCACGAGCGGCGAGAAATTCCAGTTCAAGGATCCGAACGGTCACTGGTGGACCATCGTCGAGGGCTACTTCGACGTGGACGTCGCCTTCCATGACAACGGCGGAGACGCATCCGTGGGCACCGGCGGTGCCCAGGGAAGCAAGAACATGAGCGTGGAACTGGACCGCATCTACGTGTGGATCGTCATGATCCACCCGGATGCCCCGTTCCCGAACGACAACTACGGGGACCACCCGGAAGCGGCGTTCTACAACTTCGTGACCATGGTGGACACCTGCAAGTTCTCGCCTTCGAAGGCTCCCTCCGGCATCGCGGATCACGCGAACGATGCGCCGGACCAGGACGACTACGCGGGTGAGCACCAGCCCGGCTACGAGTCCCACGAGCACGAGATGTGGTACGTGGACCTCTGGATCGGAGGCGCGCCGGACCTCCTCGACGTGAACATCGACCCGTCCCCGGACGGCGCCTGGGTGCGCATCGGCACCGACAACAGCGCCGGGACGACGAACAGCAACGGGGGCTCGTCATGAGCCCACTCACACTCATTGGTGTTGCCGCACCGCGACAACAAGTCGAACAGCTGGAGAACAAGGAGAGATGAAAGTTGCCGATCAACAACGAACGCATTGAAAAGCTCCAGGAGTACGGGCTCACGGAATACGAGGCCCGCACGTACCTGGCGCTCCTGGATCTCGGTGTCGCGTCTGCCCGCGACATCGCGAACCTGAGCCGTGTCCCGCGAACGAAGATCTACAGTGTCCTCGACGACCTGCACCATAAGCAGCTCGTGGAGATCATCCCGGAGCGCCCGAAGAAGTACGGGGTCGTCTCCTTCGATGTGTACCTCAGGAACTTCGAGCGCGAGTACCACGCGAAACTCAAGAAGATCGACGAAGACAAGAAGATCCTGTCCGCGAGCTTCGTGAACTCGGGGAACGCCGTCGCCGACAAGGCCGGCTCCTTCAACGTCCTCAAGGGACGCAAGAACGTGATCAACCGCAAGTACGAGATGATCGCGCGTGCCACCGGCGACGTCCTCGAGATGGGGACGGAGTTCTCGGGCGTCCGCATGGGCTATTACCTGCCCCTCATCAAGGAACGCGCGGACATCGGGGCAAACTTCCGCCTCCTTTGCCCGGTCTCCCAGCGGAACCTGGAGAACGTGACGGAGTTCGCGACCGTGGGCGAAGTGCGCCACGCGTCCTCGAACTCCCCCGGGAGCGTCATCCTCGTGGTGGACGATTCCGAGGTCCTCATCTGCCACTACGTGCCCGATGACGAGCACCTGTTCAAGGGTGAGGATGTCGCCATCTGGAGCGACGACCGCGCCATCGTCCGCGACATGAAGAACACGATCCTTGCGAACTGGGAAGGAGGCGAAAGCCTCCAGACGGCCCTCAAGGCCATGCGCGTGCGCATCCCGGTCGCGGAGCGGAAGGAGGCCTGAGGCGCGCGAGCGCCCGGTCACCCGTAGGGAAAAACAGGGATGGTTGCCACCATGAACCTCAAGAAACTCCTCATCGGACTCCTCATCGCCGCCATCGTGACGCCCGCCATGGCGTCTGCGACGACATTCAGCACAGGCCCGAAGAACGAACAGGTCGTCGAAGGCCACACCGTCTTCGCCCTCATCGAGAAGGTGAAGGAAGGATGGGCCGTCGCCGGTCTCGTCCGCGAAGTCACCCCCAAGGTCCTCTGGTTCAACGACCAGTACCTCGTGGGTGGCGAAGACCGCTACCCGTGCGGCGGCTACGTGCTCGCCGTTCCCGAAGGCGACGCGAGTCCTTTCAACGAGGGCATCGACATCTTCGCGCTCAACGCGGCAGGCCCCTCGTTCGACTATCTGGAATCCTACATCATCACGGATCCCAATGACTTCGTGTGGGAGATCGACCTGTACCGCTACCAGTACGACATCGAGACGTCCCCCACTCTGAACCTCTTCGGTTCCGTGGATTCGCTCGTCTGGGTCGTCCCGATCCTCAACACGAACATCGTGGACGATGGCTCGTCGAGTTGCCAGCCCATCGTGGATGCCCCGGTCGCAGGCTACCTCGACCCCGGCCTCAACGCCAAGTGCTACTCCGGTGGCCAGTACTTCGATGACGGGAACCAGCGTTGCGGACCCAACACCGCATCCTGCACGGGAATCTCCCAGGCGTACCCCGACACCCAGGACTTCGATGGGGACGGCGTGAGCAGCCCCCCGGGCGGCCCGCCGGTGAACACGGTCCCGAACGGCCTGACGCCCACATGCGACTGGCCGCGGCTTTACAACTTCCTGCTCTTCGGCTACTGGTCCGACCTCAACGGGTCGGGCGGGTCGAAGGACGTCCGCGACGGCGACAACAAGCAGTACGGTTGCAGTGACGCGAACAAGGACGGCATCGTCGACTGCACCCCGGGAAGCCCGGACTTCGGTGCGGACAACGAGGACAAGAACGGTTGCGAGGAAGGCCCGTATGCTCCCGACACCATCCAGTACGACTGCATGGACGAGGACGGCAACGGGTCCGGTGACCCCCACACGGCCGCGGACCCCGCGGACGACAACGAGGGCAACTCGCACGCCTACAACCCGACCCTCTGCGACACGGACGGCGACGGCACCGTGGGCAGCGCGGGCGACACGCCCTGCTGGGGCGAACTCCACACCCACGAGACCGCGCGGCTCGACCTGTACTTCAGCTCGACCTTCCGTCCCCAGGAGCCCGCCGTGAAGAACTACAAGATCATGGACAACGTGGGCAGCGCGGCGCCCTTCCATGACCACAACGGCGCCGCCGGCACCCCCACGTGCCCGCCGGGCTGGATCAGCCCTGGCGGCGGCGGATACCCCGGCGCCCCCACGCCCTACTGTCCCTGATCGGGCAGCGTCCCCGGCCCGTGCGCCGGGGACGAATCTCTCCTTGTCATGAAGCGATTCGTGGTGGGATAGGTCAGGCGGCCGTGCGGCCATGCGCCCGGCGCGCGCACACGCGAGCCCCGGAATCCCCCCCGTTCCAGGATCCCATTCATTGTCCGGTCGCATGGCCGGATTCCCCCATCCATCCTCCGGCCCGAGGGTCGGATCATCCCACTCATCCCCCAGTCCGGAAGCCCCGGAAGTCGATCCGTCGGCGGAGCCGAACGGGTCCGGTGGTTGTCACTCGGGTGACGACCAATAGGTATTCCCCCCGCTGTGACGCTCTGGGGAACAGGCTGAGGTAGAATCCTCAGGAGGTCGGAGGCTATGAACACCAGAAAGCTCCTTATTGCACTCGTGGTCGCATTGATCATGGTGCCCACATTCGGCGCGGCAACGAAGTGGAGCAAATCCAACTCCGTTGCCCAGAACGAACAGGTCGTAGAGGGCCATACCGTCTACACCGTGTTCGAGAAGACCAACCAAGCCTGGGCCGTCGCTGGTCTCGTTCGCGAATTCGAGCAGCGCGTCCTCTGGTTCAACGACCAGTACCTGGTCGGCGACGTCGCGCGGTACCCGTGCGGCGGCTACGTGTTCGCGGTGCCCCAGGGCGCTCCGAGTCCGTACGCGAACAACCCGAACCACCAGTACCAGCACTCGTACCGGGTCACGGACCCGAACGACTACGTCTGGGAAATCGACTATTACACGTATGGTGCGGCACCCCGCCGCGCGTGGGTCGTCCCGATCCTCAACCTGAACGTGAACGACAACGGCGTGGACTCGTGCCAGCCCGTCGTCGATGTGCCCCCCGCGGGCTACCTCGACCCCGGCCTCAACGAGAAATGCTACTCGGGCGGTCAGTACTTCGACGACGCCCAGCAGCGCTGTGGCCCCGTCACGCCCGATTGCCCCGGCATCGAGAGCGGCTACCCGGACCCGGCGACCGCGCCGGGCACGACCCCGCCCGTCCTGACGACGCCGAACGGCCTCACGCCCGTGTGCGATTGGCCCCGTCTCTACAACTTCCTCATCGTCGGTCTCTGGAATCTTCTCGGGACCTACGACGGCACCAAGCAATACGGTTGCAGTGATGCGGATGGCGACGGCATCACGAACTGCGAGGACGAGGAACTCGCCCCCGGTGTCGACAACCCGGATTTCGGTGACGACAACGAGGACAAGAACGGTTGCGAGGAAGGCCCGTACCGTGACGCCCACGAGGTCCAGTACGACTGCATCGACGAGGATGGAAACCCCAGCGGTGACCCCCACTCGGCTGCGGATCCTGCTGACGACAACGAGGGTAACTCGCACGCGTACAACCCGACGATGTGCGACAACAACGGTGACGGTGTCATCGATGGTTCCGACACCGATGGTGACGGCTTCCCGGATGACTCGCCCTGCTGGGGTGCGCTCCACGAGCACCAGACGGCGCGCGTGGACCTGTACTTCCACTCGACGTACCGTCCGACGACCCCGGTGTCCCGGAACTTCGTCATCGACGACAACATCGGTAGCACCGCGCCGTTCCACAACCACGCTGCGGACTCCGGCACCCCCACGTGCCCGCCCGGCTGGATCAACCCCGGCGCCGGCGGTTACCCGGGAGCGCCCACCCCGTACTGCCCGTGAGTCTGTGTAGGCTCGTCTGACGTGGGCCGCCCGCCAAGCGGGCGGCCCCTCCGACCTCTTTTTCATCCTTTTTCATCGCCCGAGCCCAGGCGCCCTCATGCGGCCCCCGGCGCGTCAAGGGCGTGCACCTTCCGTTCCTCGTGATGCAGGACTGCGCCATACCCATCCGCGGAAGCCGGATACCTTTCGTGCGCGGGCATTGTCACCGGTGTGACAACCGATACCTATTCCGTCGGACCGCTGCAGCATCCTCTGGTGAGGGTGGCTCCCTCCCGGAGGCGAAGGCTCATGGACATCCGTCGGATTCTGATCGCGCTCGCGGTCGCTCTCGTGATCACACCCACGTTCGCGGCTGCGACCCAGTGGACCGCTGACAACTCACCGGGACAGAACGAACAGGTGGTCGAAGGCCACACGGTCTATGCCGTCTTCGAAAAATCGGAGCGCGCATGGGCCGTGGCCGGTCTCGTCCGCGAATTCGAGCAGCGGGTCCTGTGGTTCAACGACCAGTACCTCGTCGGCGATGTCGCGCGGTACCCGTGCGGCGGATACGCATACGCGGTTCCCCGGGGCGACCGTTCCCCGTACGGTTCCGGCGTGTCCTACTCGTACGGGCATTCCTATCGGGTGACCGATCCCAACGATCAGGTGTGGGAGATCGACTACTACACGTACACCTATCCCCCGCAGGGATTGAGTGCGCAGGTCAACGCGATCATCACCCCGCCCCCCGTGTTTGGCCTCTGGGTGGTTCCCATCCTGAACCTCGGTGTATCGGACAACGGGAAGGATTCGTGCCAACCCATCGTCGATGTGCCGCCTGCAGGCTACCTCGACCCCGGCCTCAACGGGAAATGCTACTCGGGCGGTCAATACTTCGACGATGGGACGCAGCGCTGCGGCCCCGTCACCCCCGCCTGCCCCGGCATCCTGGATCCGTACCCGGATCCCGCGACCCCGCCGGGCACGACGCCCCCGGTGTACACCACGCCGAACGGCCTCACGCCGGTGTGCGACTGGCCCCGCATGTACAACTTCCTGCTCGTCGGTCTCTGGGACCTTCTCGGAACCGAGGACGGCATCAAGCAGTACGGTTGCAGCGATGTGGATGGCGACGGCGTCAAGAACTGCGAGGACGAGGAACTCGCGCCCGGTGTCGACAACCCGGATTTCGGTGACGACAACGAGGACAAGAACGGGTGCGAGGAAGGCCCGTACCGTGACGCCCACGAGGTCCAGTACGACTGCATCGACGAGGATGGCAACCCCAGCGGGGATGGCCACTCGACGGCGGACCCGGCGGATGACAACGAGGGTAATTCGCACGCGTACAACCCGACGCTGTGCGACAACAACGGTGACGGTGTCATCGACGGAGCTGACACGGACGGTGACGGTTTCGCGGATGACACGCCCTGCTGGGGTGCCCTCCACGAGCACGAGACGGCGCGCGTGGACCTGTACTACAACGGCAACCGACGCCCGCCGCTTCCCCTCGCCCGCGTCTTCCTGATCGATGACACCATCGGCAGCACGGCGCCGTTCCACAACCACGATGCGGATTCCGGTACCCCGACGTGCCCGCCCGGCTGGATCAACCCGGGCGGCGGCGGATACCCGGCGGCCCCGACGCCGTACTGCCCGTGAGCGCTGCCTGACCTGCCGGACCACGAGGGTCCGGCAGGTCGAGGTCCCTTTTCTTCCGGATCCTGACGCGTCGCCGGTTCGGCGTCGAGTCCGGTCCCCATTTCCCTTGATTTCCCACGACCGGAATCCGGCCCGCGCGTGGATCCCCCGCCCCGGACCCCACTGGACCTGCTCGTTGCGGATGCCGGCCATGTCGGGACGTTTCAACGCCCCGGGGTCGTGCGGACCATTCCGGGCGGCCCCCGGTGCCGATCACCCGTGACATGGATCGGCATGGCGCCGATACGCATTCCGGAAGGATCGCGGGACATGTCCCAACTTGAACGACCCCCGCCCGTTCTGCGGCGAGAATCCGCGGATCGTGGCCCTGTCCCCAACCACGGTTACAACCGCTTTCTTATCCCCTTGCCTCGTCCATTGCGCAAATGGTAGAG
Organism: Thermoplasmatota archaeon; assembly: GCA_041599855.1. Taxonomy (GTDB): domain Archaea; phylum Thermoplasmatota; class SW-10-69-26; order JACQPN01; family JAJPHT01; genus JBFILE01. The sequence continues at coordinate 5,295 of JBFILE010000026.1, read as the reverse complement.
AAGTGGGTCGGAGTGCTCTCCATCTCGGAGACACGACGGCTCAATACCCTTTGCGGGAGGCAATTCGCTTGAACATCCGGAAACTACTGGTCGCGTTAGTCGTCGCCGCCATCGCTGCGCCTGCCATGGCGTCTGCGACGACGTTCTCATCGGGCCCCAAGAATGAGCAAGTGGTCGAAGGTCACACGGTCTTCGCCCTGATCGAGAAAGTAAACCAGGGCTGGGCCATTGCTGGTCTCGTCCGTGAAATCACCCCCAAGGTCCTCTGGTTCAACGACCAGTACCTCGTGGGCGATGAAGACCGCTACCCCTGCGGTGGCTTCGTCTTCGCGGTCCCTGAAGGCTCCCAGAGCCCCATGTCTCGAGGTATCAACACCTTCGAGCCCCTGACCACTGAGGAATACGAGTACCTCGAGTCCTACCGTATCACGGACCCGAACGACTTCACGTGGGAGATCGACCTCTATTCCTTCTCCTACGACCACCAGACGGACCCGAACAGTCCCCTCGACCTGTTCAACTCCGCCAACAACCTCGTGTGGGTCGTCTCCGTCCTCAACACGAACATCCCGGACGACGGCACGTCCAGCTGCCAGCCCATCGTCGACGCGCCCACCGCGGGCTACCTCGACCCTGGCCTCAACGCCATGTGCTACTCGGGCGGACAGTACTACGATGACGGTGCCCAGCGCTGCGGTCCGAACACCCCGGACTGCGCGGGTATCCGCCAGGCGTACCCCGACACGCAGGACTTCGATGGTGACGGTGTCTCCGGCCCGGCCGGCGGCCCTGTCGTCCAGACGACGCCCAACGCGCTCGGTCCGGTCTGCGACTGGCCCCGTCTCTACAACTTCCTGCTCTTCGGCTACTGGAACGACCTGAGTGGTCGCTCGAGCCGTGGCACGGACGTCCGTGACGGTGACAACAAGGAGTACGGTTGCAGCGACGCCAACGGCGACGGTGTGACCGACTGCACCGTCGGCAGCCCCGACTTCGGCGCCGACAACGAGGACAAGAACGGTTGCGAAGAGGGCCCCTACGCCCCCGACACCATCCAGTACGATTGCGTCGACGACGCGGACTCCGTGGACGACGACGACAACGAGGGTAACTCGCACGCGTACAACCCGACGATGTGCGACAACAACGGTGACGGGGTCATCGACTTAGCCGACACCGATTTTGACGGCTTCCCGGATGACACGCCCTGCTGGGGCGAGCTCCACACCCACGAGACGGCTCGCGTCGACCTGTACTTCAGCTCGACCTTCCGCCCCGACCCGCCGATCTCGCCCAACTACGTGATCAACGACCTCGTCGGCAGCGCCGCGCCCTTCCACGCCCACAACGGCGCGACGGGCACCCCGACCTGCCCGCCGGGCTGGATCAACCCCGGCGGCGGCGGGTACCCCGGTGCCCCCACCCCGTACTGCCCGTGATCGGACAGTACACCGGCTCCCGGAGTGATCCGGGAGCCGCCTGAACCCCGGAGGCGAAAGCCTCCTCCCCAGCCGGGGCGCCGCCCCGGCCCTCTTTTCTTTCCTGATCCTTTTTCTTCGTCGGCCCGATCCCGTACGGTGTCCAAACGACGGAGGGCTGTACCAACTGCCGGTGACACGCAATGGAAGACACCCCCTGAGACCAGGGACCGTCTTGTGTTGCCCACCACGGAACGCCTGACCTCGAGCCCGGATCCGGCGCGGATCCGGTCGACTGCATGGAACACCTCTTGCCCACATGGGCAGGCGGCGTACCCCAATGAACGAGTCACGAACGCCCGAGGTGGGGTTGTGGCCCCGCAGTCTCGCAGGATGGACGTGTCGCTCACCGCGGTGACAACCGATCATCCATATATCCACGCTACCGCTTCACAAATGAAGTGGAGGCCAGAGCGCGTGAACGCTAACGAGGCTGAGGGAGACATCCGGACCGGCGCGATGGCGTCGAATCCGGAGACCACGCCGATCCACGTCCTCGGACGCGGAACGGAGTGCTCTCATGCCGCGCAAGGTCGCCATCCGGCGACCACGCGCCACTTCCGGCCCATTCGGGCCACCCAACAGGAGGTAAACGACCAATGAATGCAAAAAAGATCCTTGCGGCGGCCCTTGTCGCGGTCATCAGCATGCCAGCATTCGTTGCTGCCGAACAGTTTGATCTGGGACCTAAGAACGAACAGGTGGTCGAAGGCCACACTGTGTTTGCGCTGCTCGAGAAGCAACGCCAGGGCACTGCCGTGGCTGTTCTCGTCCGCGAAAACCAACCCAAGGTCCTCTGGTTCAACGACCAGTACCTCGTCGGAGAGGAGCCGCGCTACCCGTGCGGCGGTCACGTCATGGCAGTCAACGAAGGAGACCCGGACCCCCGGGACTTCTCGGACAACGGCGCAGCGCCCAACTCGTACCCCAGCGTACAGGGCACCAGCGTCGTCATGAACGTCGAATACATCGAGTCCTACCGTGTCGTTGACCCCAACGACTTCGCCTGGGACATCGACTACTATCTCGTGAACTACCTCGTCGAGATCCCCGGCTCCAACGGAGACCCCCTCCAGCTGGACCGGAGCTTCCCGATCTGGGCAGTCAGCATCCTCAACGCCGGCATCAACGATGACGGTACGTCGAGCTGCCAGCCCATCGTTGACGACCCGGCCGCGGGCTACCTCGACCCCGGTCTCAACGGCATGTGCTACTCCGGTGGCCAGTACTACGACGATGGTGCACAGCGCTGCGGTCCGGTCACGGCCAGCTGCACGGGCATCGCGGACGGATACCCCGACCCCGCGACCCCGCCCGGCACGAGCCCCCCGGTCCTCACGACCCCGAACGGCCTGACGCCCGTGTGCGACTGGCCCCGTCTCTACAACGCCGTCCTCTTCATGTTCTGGGAAGACCTCTACGTGAACGATGGCTTCAAGGAGTACGGTTGCTCGGATGCGGACGGCGACGGTGTCACCGACTGCAGCGTTGGCAGCGCCGACTTCGGTGCGGACAACGAAGACAAGAACGGCTGTGAAGAAGGCCCGACCGACGCAGACGAGATCCAGTACGACTGCGTGGACGACCCGCTCACCGCCGACGACGACAACGAAGGTAACTCGCACGCGTACAACCCTACGCTCTGCGACACGAACGGTGACGGTGTCATCGGTGCGGGCGACACCCCCTGCTGGGGCGAGCTCCACACCCACGAAACCGCTCGGATCGACATCTACTTCGACTCCGAGAAGCGCCCGCCGGTCAGCCCGGTGCGCAACTACGTGCTGTTCGACACGGTCGGCAGCGCAGCGCCGTTCCACGACCACCAGGGAGCCGGCGGCACCCCGACGTGCCCGCCCGGCTGGATCAACCCCGGTGGCGGTGGGTACCCCGGTGCCCCCACGCCCTACTGTCCGTAAGCCCTCCATTGGGTGAACCGGAATCGGGCAACGGGGAGGGCTTCGGCCCTCCCCTCCCCATCTTTTATGCCAGACTCGCGAACGCCTATCACAATCACTGTGGTCCTCATGACGAAACCGGATTGGACGCCGTATGCACACGAGGCAGCACGCCACGCCCTCATCAGGAAGCGTCGCGGCGTCATCGCCGCCATCGCGATCCTGATCGCCGGCGCCTGGTTCGGCTGGACCACTTTCACAGCGGGCGAATCCAGTGTCAACGTGGGAACTGCGGGAGGCGGTTCCCAGATCGAATTCGACGAGAGTTCGCGACCGGAGGAGAAGCCGGTCACCGTCGGGATCAGTCCCGGGGGAACTGCCGTCATGGATACCGCCCTCGACACATCGGGAGGGGCGGCGCCGCAATCGCCGCCGCAACGACCCCGGAATCTGCTCGACGAGCCCTACTCGTTCACGAACCTCATCGTGATGTACGGCCCCATCCTCGGGGCCCTGTACTTCGCGTTCCGGTTCCTTCGTGCCCGGCCCGGCAAATTGGATGAGCTGAATTTCGGGATCTACAAGGGGTCGCTCCCCCTTGAGATGCTCACCGCGTCCAACCGTGACTACGTCTTCACGAGCGGATACGTGGATGAGAGCATCTTCGGGAAGGGGAAGGGCGACTACGTCCAGGAGGCGGACTCGACCCCGAGGAGGGTCCTGTTCGAGAGCGTGAGCCCGGCGGCCACGCCCGTGGACGATCAGTAGGACAGGGAGGCCAGGGTATGAATCCGCAGACCATCACGCGTAGCGCGCACAACGGGGCATTGCCCAGGACATGCGCCATCTGGATCGCAGGGGCCGGAGCCGCCGTAGGCGCCGCCGTCCTCCTGCCGAGCATTGTTCCTGTGACGTTCGCGTCACTCGCGGATGGTGCAGTCGCCACTTCGTTCGTGGCAGGACTGAAACTGTTGTCCCTCGGCGGCGTCCTGCCGCTCTACAATCGTCTCAGCAAGGCTTCGACCTTCGAGAACGACACGCGCAAACGCATCTTCGATCATGTCGAGGAGATGCCGGGCGCGTGCATCGCGGATGTGGCCGGCAAGGTCGGCGTTTCCCATTCCACCGCGAGCTATCACCTCGACAAGCTCAACGAGTTCAACCTCATCACGTCCACCCAGGACGGCAACAAGGTCCGCTTCTTTGTGAAGGGCGGCGCGTTCAGCGAGGACGAACGACTCTCCCTTTCCGCCCTCGAGAACGCCGAGACGCGCCGCGTCCTCTGCACCATCATCGCGCATCCCATGAGCTACCGGGCGGAGCTCACCGAACTTCTCGGTGTATCCAGTCCCACGGTCAACTGGCACCTGGACCGGCTCACGCGCGCTGCGCTCGTGAGCGAGACCCGGTCGGGTCGGAACCGGTACCTGCAGGCCGAGCGCGGACGCGTGACCCGGATCCTGTCCGGTCTCCTCTCGAAGCTTGAGACGACCGGCAAGAACACGGACGGCATCGAGACCGTGCTCCGGGAAGTCCTCCGATCGGAGAATGTCGTCACGCGTCACGCCCACCGCTACGCGCGCCAATCGGGCGAAATCCTCCAGTGATCCCGTCGTCGTCCCGGCGACACCTGTTCCTGGACCACGACCCGTCACGGGTCCCCGTCGGCGGGGCAACGTCCTTTTCCCTCGGGCTGGGCCCTCGACCGCTTCGGTCGGCGGGACCACGCGCTGTTCCATCGGGCCGGGCCCTCGACGTCTCGGACGACGGGGTGCACGGTTGCCCAGCGCTGTTTCCGACACCGCTGCGGCCGGCGGATGCTTTCCGCGACCGTTGGCCTCGGCAGCGGTGCTCCGTACACTGCTGCTTGCCCGACCACTCGTGAGAAGATGGGACCAGTGGTGGTGGTGGTGGTGGTG
>JBFILE010000025.1:0-19379 GCA_041599855.1 Thermoplasmatota archaeon | reverse complement strand
GGCTCCACGGTCCCGGCTGGCGCGTCACGAGCCTGAGCGAGCACCACGTGGAATTGACGGGGCGCCGCGGTGGCCCGGATTGGCCCTTCGTCGCGTTCCCGCTTCTGGTCCTTGTGGGCCACATCGCGTTCCTCGTTGCGAGTGTGCCGGAATCGGGCGTGGTCACGTACGACCGCCTCCTCCGGTTCGGACTCCTCGCATGGCCCATGCTCATCGTGGGCCTGGTTGCGTACCATTTCCTGCGGAGGCGGCCGGCCGCGATCACCGTCACCGCACTCCCCCATGAGGACGGTGCCCGGCTAATCGCCCGCGCCGAAGGATCATCCGCCGCGCAGGAGGACCTCGAGTATTTCCTCGACCACATCGTGGGCGTCATGCGGGAGCGTGTCTTCGGCGACGCATTCGACGAAGCGGTCGAGGTCGGGTGATGAACCGCCGGCATGCCCACGGCGGACCCGGACCCCGAGAGGGCCCGCGCGCGTCCAGCCGTTCCTCCGTCCATTCGTCCGTCCGTTCGTCACCCCAATCCATCCGCGGCCCCGGGCCGAAGCCGGGTCGACCCATCTACACGCTGCAGGCAATCCGCGAGAGGAGCGTCTTGGCCTGTTCGAAGGGACTTGCGCCCCCGAGGACGCCGCCATCCTTCGCCCCGTAGGCAAGGCCGACCACGTACGCATCGGGGCAGTAGAAGTCGATGAGGAGGCCCTGCGCGGGGACGTCCTTCCCCTTCACGTTGTACAACGTTCCCTTGACATCGAGATTGTCCACATTCGTGAGTCTCAGGTTCACGGACCCGGCTTCCTCCAGGGTCATGCCTTCGCCTTCCTCCGCCTTCTCGATGGCGTATGGGAGTGCGCGGTCCTCCGGGAGGAGCGGAAGGTCGCTCGCGCTCACGATGAGGATGCCGCCGAACACGGACGCCGCCGCATTGGCGGGCGCGTACTGGCGCTGGTAGAGGGCGACGGCGCCTCCGAGAAGGCTGCTTTCGCTTTCGTCCTCAAGGGTCCACCGGGAACTGTTCACGGTGAGCGCGTCGTTCGGGATGCCGGCAGCCGTGACCCCGCCGAGGCAGCCCGCAACGGGAAGGGTGATCGCGAGGACGAGTGCAAGGGGCAGGATGCGCCGCATGGGCCGGGGACATGGGCGCGCGGCCATAAACCATGCGAAACCCGACATCCCGCGATCCACGTCGCAGAGGTCGGAAGGGTATAAATGAGGGCAGCGCATAGCGGGGCTTCGCCCAAGGGGTGCCACGGGCTCGTGGTCTAGTGGTTATGACACCGCTCTCACACAGCGGGAATCGGCGGTTCGAATCCGCCCGAGCCCATCCCGCGCGTCCTGCGCGAGGTTGTTCCTGTGCGTCCTTCGCGCGGCTGATTTTCCTGCAGCATGCGCGCCCGCCGGAGATCCCGCCGGTCCCCGGCGCGGGCGGCGTGGCGCGCACGTCCCATCCAAGGTCCGAATGATCCGTCGGCGCACCAGCCCGGCTGATCGAGGAGGTGCAGGGTCCGGCCGGATTCCGGGGAACCCGCCCGGACCATGTGCCCGTTCGCGTGGGCGCTGGTCCGCTCTCTTGCATGGGGGATATAGCGTTTTGCCGCAAACCCGTGGCGGATGGCGGTGGCCGCGGCGCCTTCCGGAGCCTCTGGCGTGGGTTGCCATGTCGGCAAACCTTTACGCCGAAGTCAACTTGCGGCCCTCGTGGTGGACCCCGTCCGCGAAGCCGTCCCGACCCGCCTTCCGGCACCTTCGGCATCGACCCCGCTCGATGTCCGCCAGGTCCGGGACGACGATGTGCTGCCATGGGCCCGCCGGGACCCGCAAGCGGAATCGGCGGAGCGCCGCGTTCGCCGGGAACCGGACCCGTTCGTCCACGCACCGTGGCCCCCGGTGGCCGATGCGGGCGAGGGGGGTCCAGCGGACGGTGCCGACGATCCCGGGCCTCCGCGGCCGTCGGGCCTCGATGACGCTCCGGAACCGCCGCCGTCGGTGGAGGAGAGGGCCTCCGGTCCATTTGCCCCACTCACCCGCGTCCTGACGGGGCTGATGGCCCTTCTTGTCGGATACCACTATGCGACCCTCGCCGGATTGTACGTCTCGACCGATCTGCCACTCACTGCCGGCCTTGCCTTCGTCGAGGGTGCCATCGTCGCCATCATCCTCGGCGCCATCGCGGTCTCCCCCACCGCCTTCCAGCGATTGCTCGGCCGCTTCTCGGTCGTGGACCTGCGCCGCGGCGGCCACGTGTTCGCCCTCGTACTGCTCGCTGTGAGCCTCCTCCTGGTCTTCGGGTCCCTCGACGGTGTCGGCGCCCTCGAAGCGCGTCTGACCGGTGCCCCGTCACCGGTCGGGGATGGTTCGTTGTCGGCGGCGGCCCTTGTTTTCGGCCTGGCATTCAACGTGGTCATCCTTGCCATCCCGCCCGTCGTGTGGGTGGCGAGCACGTGGAACCGACCCTTGTCCGGCGCCTTCCGGGCCCTCGGCCTCGTGGATTCCCGCGTCATCCGGAATTTCGCCCTCGGAGGCGGCCTCGCGGTCGCCTTCATCTTCGCCTACATCATCGTCGCCTCCATCGCAGCCGCCATCCTCGGCGGCCTGCCCACGAACGAGCGCGCCGACGAGATCGCGCGATCCGTGAACATTCCCCTCGCATTCGCCATCGCAACCGTGGCCGCCCTCACGGAGGAATTGTTCTTCCGCGGATTCCTGCAGGCGCGCATCGGGAACTTCGCGCAGGCCGTGCTGTTCTCGGTTGCGCACCTGTCGTATCTCAGCGTCATCCAGCTCCTCGTCACATTCGTCCTCGGCTACGTGTTCGGGCTGGCGTACCGTCGCACGGGGAGCCTGTGGACGCCGATCGGGGCACACTTCACGTTCAATCTGATCATGCTGCTCCTCGGCATGTACGCTACGGGTTGACCGGTGGGCGGTTCCCGGCTTCGAAGGGGCCTTCCAGCCAGCCGGCCAAGCGCATCGTCCCCGCCCACCGGTGATGCTCCATGAAACGCGGTTTCGCGAGGTTTATAACCGCCGAAGCAGTCGGAGGCGAAACCGCGCACGTCATAGTGCGCAAGAGGAGTGCATCCCGATGCCTCGATCCAGTGAGTCCCTCCGCCACATCCGCGCAAATCGCGCGATCGTGTTCGCCGTCCTCCTCCTCGCCGGTGGCCTTGCCGCGCCGGTGTCGGACAACGTCGTCCCCAACGCCACTGCGCAGGATCGGAACCCCGACCTGAGCCTCGAAGACATCACCATGTCCACGAAGGACCGCTTCCCCAATGCCGGGGAGACGATCACGATCACCGCCCGCATGGTCAACCAGGATCCCGTGTCGCCGCTGCCGAGCGGTCGCGAATTCCGCATCCTGCTCGAAGACCGGACCGGCGGGGTCAGCCGGACCCGGTGCGTCGCCTTCACCACCACCTCGGAGTGGGCCCCCCAGGCGACCCTCACGCGGACGTTCACGTATGCCATCTCGTCGGCCGCACGGGTCGGGGATCACCGCATCCTCATGACCATCAACAAGAACTGCGGAAACCTGGACGATGGGACGAGGGACACGTACACGCCGGTCGCGGAGAACAGCGTCATCGGCACGCCGCGTCTCGACAACAACCAGCGGCACTTCGCCATCGTCGTGAACCAGAAACCGGACCTGCAGGTCTCCGGCATCCAGTGGTGCGAAGCGGGCTCCAACCCTCCCTGCACCGAATACACCACGGCGTCCCGGCCGTCAACCCCGTACTCCTCGGCGGCGGACCCCAACCACCGGTTCCGTTTCGTCCTGACCAACGTGGGATACAACAACACCGGCCGCATCGCGATCCCGATGACGGACCCGGCCCACTCCGCATCCACTGCGACCCCGGGCTCCGGCCAGACCACCTTCACGGACGCGCTCGTCCCCGTTCGCGTTAGCGTGGTCCAGGCCTCCAACGGCACCGTCATGCGGACCACGTGGGTGAACATCACGAATTTCTCGGATCCGCTGTACACGCCGAACCTCCCCCTCCTCGGCATGGCCGGCAAGTATGACATCGTCGTCGAAGCGGACCCGGCGAAGATCTACCCCGATCGCAACCGGACCGCGAACCGTGGGAACACGACCATCGCTGTCAAGGGCGTGGACCTTGTCGCAGGCCACAACAATGCGGTTCTCCGCACCGAACCCTATTCGGTCGTGGACAACGTCACCCTCCAGTTCATGGTGACGAACACGGGCGAGGTCGAGACGCCCTCCGGCCGATTGCCGATCCCCATGAACCTGTTCTACGACGGGTCCAAGAGCGTCAGTCACGCGAACGTGACGGACATCGAGTACCTCGATGCGAACGAGACCCGCGTGGTCAATGTGACGATTCGGCTGGTCGCGACCCTCGAGGAGGAACGCGTGGACGAGGCGAAGGTCTTCGCAGGCGGCGGGCGCCACTCGTTCAGCCTCCACGTGGACGGCGGCAACGGCATCACGGTCGGCCAGACCCAGAAGATCTACGAATCCAACGAGTCCAACAACGTGGCGACGGCCATCATCATCGTCAATGACACGCTCTCGCCCGTGATCACGAACGTCGTCACCACGAACCCGCCCACGTACCCGGATGAGCCCGGCCGCGAAGTGTACCGCCTTGCGGAATTCATCCACTTCAAGGCCACCGTGGCGGACAACGATCCCACCCTCGATGACGTGTGGCTCAACGTCACCCTTCCCGACGGGAACACCACGCGCCACAACATGAAACGCGTGAACCCGAGCGCGGACCAGTGGGAATACGTGGCAACGAACGGATTCGATCTGGCGGGGACGTACGCGTACGTGGTCTGCGCGCGGGATCCGGCCCAGAATCCGATCAAGTGTGCGAACGGTCCCGCGTTCGACGTGACGCCGTGGCCGAAGCGCATCGAGTTCCTCACCGATCGCAACAGCATCGACCGGACGACGAATGGATCCGCCCATGCGCGCATCGGACCCACCTCGACCGATTCGACCCCGTGGACGGTCCCCCTGATCTTCAAGCAGGAGGACTGGCAGGTCGGATTCCCGGGTGGCCGCGCCGGCAACAACAGCACCGGCAAGGCCATCAAGATCTGGCAACCGGGCACGACGCCCGGAAGCGTCGAGTACTACGAGTACGGGACCGACGGGTCGGACATCCTCGCGTACGGCTCCTGCCCCGCGGAAGGCCCGTGCACCGACCGCTTCGTGTACGGCGGGCGCTTCGCCTTCGGCACCCCCGGTCCGCTGCACATGATCCTCGAGACGAAGGATCGTGTCGGCGCGTGCGAATGCCTCCATTGGTTCCTGTGGCTGGCGGACATGCCGCCCAAGGTCAATGGGGCGCCCCTCCTCGAGCCGAGGACAGGCCGCACCGGTGATCGCCTCACGTGGCACTACAACGTCTCGGACAGCACGGTCCTTGCGGAAACGGACGTGACCGCGGTCCACCTCAACGTCACGATCCCCGGCATGGACGGCTGGCACCTCAACAAGACGCTGAGCCGTGTGAAGCAGACCCGTGAGATCGAGGACGGTCTCGAGAATGTCCGGACCTACGCCTCGGAATGGAACCTCACCCTCACGGCGGGACGCGGCTTCGACCTCCCGTTCGCCGGCGGCCGATACACGTACAACACCACCGTCGCCATGCTCGACAAGTGGGGCAACTGGGGTCACCGCTACACCAACCTCACCATCATCGACGACGTAGCGCCGGTGATCATCGATGCCCGTGTCAGCTCCCTCAAGGAGGAGGCCGGGAAGAAGCTGAACTTCACGGTGCGTGCCACCGACAACGCCCAGCTCACGGCAACCGTCCGCGTGTCCCGGGCGGACACCGGCGCCATCGTCCTCAACCACACGAAGATGAACGGGCCCCTCGACGGGGACACGTTCTGGTACGAGGCCGCGTTCAACGATTCCGGCGTCTACAACTACGAGTTCGAGGTCACGGACGGTACGTTCAGCCAAACGTCCGTGAAGAAGAGCTTCGAGGTGTCCAAGAACCTGGAACCGCGGGTCCGTTTCGACAATTTCGTCCGCAGGAACGACACCCGGTACTACGCAAGTGCCACGCCGCGCGCCGAGATCATCGTGTACGATTCCGAGGGTGTCCTCCGGGATTCCATGAAGGTGTACGTGGATGGCAACGAGGTGGGCGACTGGTCCGCCGTGCCCGTCACGCAGCCGGGCAACGGGTTCCGCATCTACTACAACTTCAGCTCGTTCTCGCTCCGCCACGGGGACGTGGTGAACCTCAGCGTGTCCGCGCTCGACGCGTCGCCCCAAGCCCTGGGCCTCAGCACCGACCAATCACGCTTCGAATTCGTGGTGGATGCCACGCCGCCGAAGACCACCCTCACGCGGTTCCTCCCCCAGTACCTGCCGAATGTCACGGACAACTTCTTCGTGTCCCCGAGGACCGCATTCACGGTCGCCGCCTCGGATGCGGGATCCGTCGAGAAGACGTTCATCCTTCTCGGGAAGGGTGGGAACAAGGAGATCCGCGAATACACGGGGACGCCGATCCTCATGAACGAGTTCACGACCGTGTGCTGCCGCCCGGGTGTGTACACGGTGCAGTTCTGGAGCCGCGATGACGTGGGCAACGAGGAGTCCCGCATCGTGGGCGGTCCCAACGAGGTCATCGTCCAACTCGATGACACGCCGCCGCGCGTGGGTCGGGATGACGTGGTGACGCCGCCGTTCATCAACGTCACCATCAGCGATTCCGAATCCGGGGTCAAGGAAGCGTTCCTCCTCGTGGAGGTCGAGACGCCGGGCGTCGGTCGCAAGACCCTGCCCCCCATCACCATGCGTTACGAGGAACCCTGGTGGCGCGGCAAGCTGCCCGACGATGCGGCAACGGTGCCCCGCGGGTCCGTCGTGCACTACTCGATCGATGCGGTTGACAACGTGGACAACAAGCAGGTGTACGAGTACCCGGCATGGGCGACAGGGAACCGCGCGCCTGTCGTGAAATTCACGGCGCCGACGAACGGTGCCGCGGTCACGGGCAAGGTCACCTTCCGGTGGCAGGCGTCCGATCCCGACGGCGACCGCGTCTCCGTGGTCCTCGAACACAAGCCGCCGGGCGCATCAGTCTATCAGGTGATCTACGAGACGGATACGTCCACGCTGTTCGACATCGACGCGAGTCGGCTCCCCAATGGTGTCCACTCGTTCCGGTTGACCGCAACGGACAACAACAACGCAAGCCAGGCGGCGACCCTGTCCCTCACCGTGAAGAACGAGCACGAGCCCGTGACGATCACGCCGGTGAAGGGGCAAGAGGTCCGGCCCGGCGACCTCGTGTACGTGTTCGCGCGCGTGAATCGGCCGGCGACCACGGTGAAGGGGATCCTCTACCACAACGGAGAGATGGTCGGCGTCGTCATCATGCGCGATGACGGCGACGAGGCGAATTCCGGTGACAAGGTCGCAGGCGACGGCCTGTACACGGGTGGCTTCGAGCTCACGCGCGCCGGCAAGCACGAGATCGTCATCGAGACCGAGTACAGTGAAGGCGGCGAAACCAAGAAGTACCGGACCGCGGGCGAGGACCTGAACTTCGATGTGCAGTACACGCCCACGGACGTGATCAACCGCAATCCGGGATTATGGGGCGCCATCGGCTTCCTCACCCTCGCGGTCGTGGGTGTGGGCGTGTTCGCCATCGCGCGCCGCAAAGGGGGTGCGTGAGATGGCGAAGAACGTGAAGCAGGTGAAACGGGATGGCCCGCCGAAGGGCACGAAGGAGCGCGCAGGATGGAAGCCCGTCCTGTTCTGGTGCTTCCTCGGGCTCGGGGTCGTGTCGTTCCTCGTTGCGGTCGTCGCCACCTTCGCCCTTCCGAATGCCGCGGAGCCCTGGCTCGTGGGGGCCGTGATCGGCCTCGTGATTGCCCTCACGGGTGAAGTCGTGCTCCTCGTCATGGGTGGCGGACGCGTGTTCGATCAGGAGGAGGAGTGGTACGACTGGGAGGAGGAGGCCGAGAAGCCGAAGGCCACCCAGATGATCCTGAAGTGCGCCAAGTGCATGCGGACGTTCCCGCTCCTCGATGACGGCACGCGCCCCCTCCGGGCCGAATGCCCCCACTGCGGCCGCGGCGGGTTCCTGAAGGATCCGCAGGCGCCGACGCCGCGCTGATTGATCCGGCGTCTCCCGTGCCGGGCCTTGTCGGGCCCGGCACGGGTATGGAGCGCCCAGTGGGCGTTCTGGGCGCAGGGTGTGCCGCGCGCGTCGATTCGCTGGTTCCACCTTGACGGGGAAATGTCGGCTGGCTGCCGCCCTTCCGTTCAATCCTCGTGCGTCCATTCCCGAGTCGCGCTTAGGCGATCCGGTGTTGGTCAAACGCGCCTGATGCGTGTTGTCCCTCCGGTGACACACACAGGGGTTTGGGAAAGACTTCAAGTACGTCGAAACAGGGTTTCGGCAGGAGGCTTGCTCCATGCGTCGCGTATTCCTTACCCTGCTCGTGACTGCCGCGTTCATGATTGTTGCCACGGCTCAGGCGGCAATCCACCAGTTCCCGGCCCCCGGGACTCCGAGTGCTGTGGTCGAACAGATCGAAAGCAACTGTCCGTATGACGGAAGCAGCGAATCGCCCCCGTACCAGGAGAAATGCGTCTTCTACTACGATGATTCGGACAACACGTTCTGGCAGGAGACGAACAAGCGTGAGAACCTCCAGAAGGAACTCACCATCGTTCTCGGCAAGAAATACCCCGCGGACCGCGAAGCCGGCTTCCTTCCCTGAGGGATCCGTTCCACGTTTTACCATGCCCCTCCGGGTCCCGAGGCCCGGAGCGGGGCAGGCCGCCAAGCCGGCCCCCACATCATGCGCGTGCGCCGGCCCCGCCTCGATTCCCCGGGTGGGGAGGCTGCGGTTGCGCGATGGTTTTCCCTTTGCGAGGCTTGCCTCACGACCCGAAATCGAAGCCGATCTTCAGGGCCTCCACGAGTTCCTTGTACCGGTTCCGCACCGTGACCTCGGTCACTCCCGAGGCCTCACTCACATCCCGCTGCGTCCGCGGTTTCCCGGAGAGCACGCTCGCGATGTAGATGGCGCCGGCTGCGACACTTTTCGGATCCTTCCCGCTCGTCACTTCCGCCTGGATGGCCTTGGCCACGAGGTCATTCGCGTACGATTCCGTCTCACTCGGGAGTTCGAGGCGGCTTGCGAACCGCGGGATGAAACTTGCCGGTGACACGGGACTGAGGGATAGGCGCAACTCGCTTGCGAGCACCTTGTATACGCGGCCGATCTCCCGCTTCCCGACGCGTGCCACGTCGGCAATCTCCTCGAGACTCCGGGGGACGCCGCCCTTGCGCATGGCGGCGTACAGGCTCGCGGCCGCCACGCTGTCGATGCTGCGTCCGCGGATCAGGTTCTTCTGCGCCGCCTGCCGGTAGTATGTCGCCGCGTCCTCAAGGACAGGTTTGGGGACGGAGAGGCCCGTGCCCATTCGCCGGATCTCGGTGAGGGCGCTTGCAAGGTTTCGTTCGGCACCGCGCTTGAAGCGCGCGCGCCGATCCCATTTCTGCATGCGCCGGATCTTCGTGGCTTCCTTCGGGGGCAGGCTGCGGCCGTGGGCATCCGTGCGACCCCACATGACGGTGCCAAGGCCCAGGTCATGCTGCATGACACTCAGCGGTGCGCCCGTCCGCTCCTTGCTCTCCCGCTGCTCGGAGTCGAAGGCGCGCCAATCGGGCCCGGAGTCGATGATGGAGTCCTCCACCACAATTCCGCACGTGCCGCAGTGGACCTCGCCGCGCCCGAAGTCCTGGACGAGCCATCCGTTGCATTCGGGGCAGCGATTTGCCCCCGTCGTCTTCTGCTCGTCCGCCTCGTTCCGATCGAGGGGCGATGGCTCATCCTCGCGGAACGGTCCTCGGGCTTCCATGATTCATCGGTTCTTGTCACTCATCCTTCATATCAGCTATGGCGGAACGGGTTCGTGAACGGCGGGGATGTCCGTCCAGGGGAACGGACCCTGACCCGTTCCACGGCGTGGGGCTTGCCCGTCTGTCCTTGGCCGCGGAATGGATCGTCGACTACGATCCGCGTCCCAAGGCGCGATCAAGGCGCGGCTGGAACGGGAGTTCATTTCGTCTTCATGTACTCTCCAGAGGTCCCCGCACGCCCGCTGAAGGGGCGGGTTCGACGCCGTCGCGCATCCGATAGGGTTAAGTCCCGCCTCTCTCGATGCCTGATCCATATGGAGGAAGCTCCTGCCCAGGAGGCCGTCCGCGGTCGCCGTTTCCTGATTCCCGTGAAACGCCCGTGGAAACTCTGGGTGTTCATCCTGGGCCTTGCACTCGTGTACCTTGTCTGGGTGCTGCTCGTTGCGACACGCACCGTGGGCTCCGGACCGATCACCGATCAGGATTGGGTGTTGGGTGGACTGGGACTTTTCGCCCTGCTCATCTTCCTCGAACTCCTCCTCCTCATCCCGCGCCGCGCGAAGAAGGCGAAAGCCGGCGAGGCC
This sequence comes from Thermoplasmatota archaeon, assembly GCA_041599855.1. Classification (GTDB taxonomy): domain Archaea; phylum Thermoplasmatota; class SW-10-69-26; order JACQPN01; family JAJPHT01; genus JBFILE01. The sequence goes on along the minus strand of JBFILE010000025.1, from coordinate 8,896 downwards.
GCCGATGATGGCGAGGCGTGGACGCCGGACGAGACCATCTACGCGCCACCCGCCGCCGGCGAAGTGGCCGCCTACCCGGCGCCGGAACCCTCGCGGGACACCGCATGGGGCGAGTACCTGCTCACGAGCGAGGAACTCAAGGGCCGCTCGGTCCTTGAGGTCAGCATGCCGCCGAAATCCCGGAACAAGGGCGGCGTCTACTCGAAGGCGTACGTGGACATCGGAAGCGGGTACGTCATCCGCATCGAGGACCTCGTTGCAGGCCCCGAGGAATCTGTCCAGTACGCGTGAGTGCCGGCGATCCGACTGGGGCCGACCGCGGGGCACCGCGAGCACACCCTGACTACGGGAGCGCAAGGCCCGGGGGCGGCCGAGTTCGGACCCGAACCAGTTCACGTGCGCCTCGTGCAGGTGCCGGTTCGGCCTGGCTCATGCCGTTCGACATGGCGCAGCAGGAAGCCTGTTGCGCGCGCAGCTCTTGAGCGCGTATCGGTGCCGATCCTGCGGCTGCGATGACGCAGGATTCCGTGAAGCCGCCCCTGGGCGACCGCGCCATGACTTCGATCTGGCGCAGCGTCCACCGATCGTGCGCGCCGCAGCGCAGTACCACGCCCCTCGTCGGGCCCGGGCATCAACGATTCGGCATGGGGGGCGTGCGCTGCGTGCCGCGGCGCGCATCGTCGGGGCATGAATCCCACAAGAACCTGTTGCGTGGGCCCGAGGGTCGCCGAGGTCGGTCGGAAGGAATTATAAAGGGGGTGCGTAATGACGGGACGCCTGCAACGGGTGCGCCTCATGTGCCTCGTCAGCGCAACATTTGCCGCCTTAGCTTAGTTGGTAGAGCGTCGGACTGTTAATCCGAAGGTCAGTGGTTCGAGTCCGCTAGGCGGCGCTTCCCGGCGATTGTGGCCGCCCCGTGATCGGGGTCGTGCCCGCGCCACACCTGTTTGGTCCACGTTGGGGTCCTTTGGCGTGGTTTCCCCGTCGGAATGCCGATCGGCGTTCTGGAAATTCCCCCTCCCCTTAAGTCGGGTTCCGCCGTTCGCGGTTCGTGCGACCTCCCCCGGCCCACCGGCATCCGCTGCGTTTCCGGAGCGGTGCCGCACCGGCGCTCCTGATGGGTGCCCTCATTCTCCTGCCCGGTGTGGCTTCGGCGGGTCCGGAACCGTTCCCCACGTGGATCGAGACGGAGCGGGTCCTGAACGCCCATGTCGTCCTCGCGTGCCCGGGGTCCCACGACGGGTTGCCGCTGGGCTGCCGCATCGAATCCCACGACGGGAACCTGTCGGTCCAGGGCGGCGCGTTCCTCCTTGACGGCTTCCGGGAGAGCGTTCTTGTCCGCATGCTCACGGAGCATGATGTTCCGTTGCCTCTGTTCGGCGACGGTCTCTGCGAACCCGATTGCTGGCCGCGGCTCCCCCGAGGGGCTCCCGTGCCAACCAACACGTATGTGCTCGAGACGGGCGACCGCGCGTACGCCCGCCCCCATTCCACATTCCCCTTCCACGGCAACGCCACCCTTTCCGTGGACCGCGTCGGCTTCAACGTCTCCCGCGGAATCGTGCCCGAAATCACGTTGACGATGCCGGGCGCGGTCGCCATCGGCAACGATGGCCGCGGGCGCCTCCCGGTCATCATCACATACCGTTCCGAAGGCGCCCCCTACGATGTGGCTCCCGTGACCCTTGCTGCGCGCCTGGACGGCGTCGCGCACCCGGTCGACCTGGCCTTCGAGGGGGACCCGGTGCGACGGGTGCGCCTTGACGAGAACGCCACCATGGCCACGACCAACGCGACCATCCTCGTGCGGGCGCACACCGCGTCCCCGCCCGGGTGGCTTGCGAACGTGACGGTTTCCGCATACGCGCCGGCCACGAAATGGCGGTTCGCGGCGAACGGTTCTGCGTCCGTGAGTGTCATCTCGCCCATGCGGGTGGCGGTGGAGGCGCGCCGCGCGGACCGCGATGTCATCCTCGACGGAAGCGAGGTGAGCGTCGTGCTGTGGGTGCAGAATCGCGGGAACGCCGTCGTGAACGTCACGGGCCGCCTGCTTTCCGCACCCGAAGGCTTCGATGCCGAGTTCACCACGCCGCGGACGCTCCTTGCCCCCCGGTTCCCGAACGACAACCGGGCCGGGTCCGCCGTGGAATTCCTTCTGCGTGCCGAGGACCCGCCGGAGAAAGGGGTGTTCACCCTCGTCATCGAAGGGTCCGGCGTCGATTTCGTGGCCGAGGATGCTGCGCAACTCGTTGTGCCGTTCGTCATTTCGAAACCGGCCGTGTCCAAGCGCGTCGACCTTGGCCGGGCCTCCTCCGATGCGACCCTCCGGCAGAAGGAGGCGGAAGAGGTGCCGGCGCCGGGCGCGTTCCTCGTCCTGGTGGTGGGCCTTGGCGTAGCCACGGTCCTTCGTCGCCGGTCGATCGCCGCCGCGGTGTGACCCCCGTTGCATGCGGCTCGCGTGGCCGCCTGCGGTGGCCCTGCTCAATCCAGGGAGGCAAGGTCCGACAACACCGCGGTTGCCGTTTCCATGCCGCCGGCGCCGCGGCCAACGAACGTCAACGGACCCGCGTGCTTCGTCCGGTACCGTACCACGTTCAAGGGCCCCGTCACGTTGAGGCTGCTCGTGCGCGGCACAAGGCGGGGCGCCACTCGTGCGCGTCCCGTTTCCGCATCCACGCTCCCGATGAGCCGGATGGCATACCCTTGGGTCCTTGCAAGGCGGATGGCGCCGGCGCTCACGCTGCGGATGCCCGTGCAGGCCACGTCCTTCATGCCGATGTCGAGGCCGAGGACGTGGTTCGCGAGGATCACGATCTTGGCTGCGGCATCGTAGCCGTCCACGTCGTTCGTGGGATCCGCTTCCGCGTACCCGAGGGCCTGCGCCTCTTCGAGTGCGGCATCGAAGTCGAGGCCTTCATCCATCATGCGGGTCAGGATGAAGTTGGATGTGCCGTTCAGGATGCCGTCCACCCGCGTCACGGGATTGCCGGTGAGGCACCGGTCGTGGGTGTTGAGTACGGGGACGGCGCCGGCAACCGTGCCTTCGAAGCGGAACCGCGCGCCGTTTGCGCGCGCGAGGTCCATGAGTTCGCGATACGCGACCACGACGGGCCCCTTGTTCGCGGTCACCACGTGCTTGCCACGCGCGAGGGCGGCGCGCACATGATCGAGGGCGGCCCCACCGGTGTCGAGGTCCGTCGGGGTGAGTTCCACGAGCACATCGTATGCGCCGTCCTTCGCGAACTGGAGCGCGGTGTCGGCGGCCGGTGCGGCATCGTCGAATGCCCCGGGGGCGATCCCTTCCGGGTCGGAGCGGACGCCCGCGCGCCGCGCAATGGCGACCACCTGCGGCTTCGACCGGAGTGACGCAGCCTCGGCCACAACGAGATCGTGGAACGCACGGCCGACACCGCCGTATCCGGCAAGGAAGATGCGCGTCATCAGGCCGCCTCCTCGAGACTCGTGAGGAATGTCAATCCCTTTTCCTCCGCGATGGCGCGGATGCGCTGTTCCACGTCACGACGCACCTCCGCCGTGGGAACGGTGATGTCGAAGAGGGCGCTCGACGGCTCATCCTCGTGCTCCACATCCGCCTGGATGCGCGTAAGGCTCCCGCCAGCCTGGAATACCGCGTCGCCGATGGCAACGAATCCACCGCCCTGGAACAGGTGGCCGATGACGAGGTATGCGGCGGGGCTCGCAAGGGTGGACCCCGATACCTCCGTGACGCGCGCACGCTTGCGGAGCGCGGTCAGGAAACGAGGGACGGACTCCCGGTCCATCTCGAAGGCGAGACGCACCGGGATGCGGTCGCCGCGGGCGCGTGCCCGCTCGTGGAAGACACTCTCGAGGTTCCCCCCGAACCGTGCGACTTCCTCGAGGACGTGGACGAGTTCACCGGGGCGATCCTCGAGTTCGACCTCGAGTTCGACACGGGACATCAGGAGTCGCCTCCGCGGATGGCGGCACGGATCGCGGACGCCTCCGCCGGGACCCGCGTGATGCGGTCCGCAAGGCGGGATGTGAGGACATCGGGGTCCTTGAGGCCGTGCCCCGTCGTGACCACGACCACCTCCTCGTCCGCCGAAACCTCTCCCGATCGCACGAGCTTGCGGAGACCGGCCAGCGGCGTCGCGCTCGCAGGCTCCACGAGGATGCCCTCGCGGGTGGCGAGTTCCAGTTGCGCTTCAAGGATCTCGTCATCGGTCGCCGTTGTGATCGCTCCTTTGGTATTCGTGATGGCAGCCTTCGCACGCTTCCAGTTCACGGGGTTCCCGATGCGGATGGCGGTGGCCACGGTCTCCGGCGCAGAAACGGCTGCGTACGCGCTCCCCTTCAGGAGATGGGCGGCAAGGGGACTCGCGCCCACCGCCTGCACGCCCGACATCCGTGGCACGTGGTCGATGTGGCCGGCCTCGTGGAGTTCCGTGAACCCCTTGTGGCCGGCGCTGATGTTCCCGGCGTTCCCCACGGGGTACACGACGCGGCCGGGTGCACGTCCGCCGAGCTGCTCGACGACTTCGTAGGCAAGGGTCTTCTGCCCTTCGAGGCGGTACGGGTTCACCGAGTTCAGGAGGTACATGTCGCCGCGTTCCGCCGTGTCGAACACGGCGCGCATGGCGTCATCGAAGGATCCGTCGATGGCGAGGACGCGGGCGCCGTGGGCAAGGCTCTGCGCAAGCTTGCCGAGGGCGATCTTTCCACTCGGGATGATGACCACGGCCTCCATGCCGGCGCGGGCTGCGTAGGCTGCGAGGCTCGCCGCCGTGTTGCCGGTGCTCGCGCAGCCGACGACGCGCGCCCCCCGCGCCTTCGCGAGGGTCATCCCTACTGTCATTCCCCGATCCTTGAAGGAACCGGTGGGGTTCTCGCCCTCGTTCTTGACGAGGAGGCGGCGCACGCCGACCCACTCCGCCATGCGCGGGCAATCGTGGAGGCCGGTGCCGCCTTCCCCGAGGGTCACGGGTTCCACATCGTCCGGCACCGGGATGGCTTGCCGGTAGCGCCAGACGCCGAGGGGCGTGGCGTCGAGGGCGCGGGGCGCGGGCGCCCGGATGTCGGCGGCGACCCCGAGAAGGCCGCCGCACGGACAGCGGAACGTGGCAGGTTCGTTGGCGGGAACCGTCCCGCATTCAGGACACTTGAGCGTCATCGTAGGGCACCGTTCGGAGGGGTTCGCTTGCGAAGGCCTCGCCTTCGAGGCCTTCATTCTCGATCGCCTCCAGCATGGCGGCGGCGATCACTTCCGCGTGGTCCGCGTCGTCCGTGATGGCGACGCTTGCGGGGCCGCTCCCGCTGAGGCAATGGCCGTAGGCGCCGGCTTCGATGGCGGCGCCGCGCACGGCCGCGAACGCGGGCACGAGGGGCGCCCGCGACGGGAGCGCGATGGCGTCCGTGAAGGCCCGGCCCACGGCTGGAATGTCATTCGTCGTGAACGCGTGGAGGAGCTGCGCAAGGTCTGCGAGATTCCGGACGGCGGTCGTCCGCGGCAAGACCTCGGGGAGGACTTCGCGCATGCGGCGCGTCTCCAGGGTCACGTGGGGCAGGGCCACGGCAAGATGCAGGTCGCGGGGCGGATCGAACCGGGACACGACGGCGGCGCCGTCCGCATCCTCGCCAACGGCTGTCAACCCGCCCATGACCACACAGGCGACGTCGTCCATGTGGCGGCCCGCGACACGACCTTCGCCGGCGGCCGCGGCCTCGATGAGGATGCCGGGAGATGTGGGAATGGCTTCCCCGTGGAGGGCCTTCCACGCAAGGGCGGCACCGGCGCTCGACGATGCGCTGGACCCGAGGCCGCTCCCGGGGCGCACGCCCTTGTCGATCAGGATGCGGTAGGAATCCGTGATGCCGAACCGCTTGCGGAGATGGTCGATGGCGAGGCCGGCGCAGTTGCGATCCCACTCCGTCGGAATCGTGCCGGAGCCCGGTCCCTTGAGTTGGATCTCATCGGCCGGGGCGACCTCGATCGTGACCCGGTCGCCGCGGCTCGCAAGGGCGAGGCCAAGGACGTCGAAACCGGGTCCGAAGTTGCCCACCGTGGACGGGGCATGGATCGTGACGCGCCGACGCGACGCTGTCGCGACCGCGTCCTCCACCCCGCGCGGACCCTGTGCCCGCGCGGCCATCGCCTCACGCACCGATGGTCTTGCGCAGGTCAGCGACCGTGTCCGTCATGAGGGTGAGGATGCGCTTGAGGTGGGGGATGAAGTCGTTGAGCTGGTCGGTGGTGACGGCACCCTGCGCGGACGGCTCGATCAGGCGTTCCTGTTCGAGGATGCGGAGGCTGTACCGGACCTTGTGCTGCGGGTGGCCGGTGATCTCACTCAGCCGGATGATCCCGATGGGCTCGTGATCCTTCACGGCCTTGAGGATCTCCACGTGCCGCTGGAGGAGTTCAAGTTCCGTCTCGATCTTGCCGGTGAGGGACGATTCCGCCGCCGGAGCTTCCCCGAATTTTTCGACCAATCTATTACCACCTGATACGCCAGAACAGTTTGTCGCACTACCCGCGGTGTCGCGGGATTTGACATGGGACCGTTTAGCATGATACGGCCCCCCGTTATAACGGTTACGACCCGGGTGTCACGGCGTTGGTGGGTGTGGCGGGTGCGCGCAAAGCTGGCGGTTTCGGTGGCGTCCCGCGTGGTGGCCGCGTCCGACTCGCCCATGAGCGCACCCGCCTCGCCACGTGCTCCGGCCGCGAGCGCCCCTCCCGCCATCGCCCCGCATCGCCCTTGGCCCGCGGCCGCCGGCGCCCCGCCCACGACCGGCACCCTTAAGAAGAAGTGCGGGTGGTGGAGATGGATCCATGCGCGCGGGCATCCTCGAAGCCGTCAGGCGGCTTCTCCTCCTATCCGGGTTCTACGTCTCCACCGAGACGGACATCCGGCCGGTGTCGTTCGACATCGTGGCCCGGCGCGACAGCGAACTCCTCATCATCAAGGTCCTCGCGAACGTGGACAGCCTCAGCCTTGACGGCGCCGCGGAACTCCGCAACCTCGCCTTCCTTCTCAACGGCAACGTCATCCTCGTCGGGGAACGATCATCGAGCCGCGACCTCGAGGATGGCGCCGTGTACGTGCGCCACGGGGTCCCCATCCTGAACCTCGCGAGCTTCGAGGAATACCTGATCGACGGCGTCCAGCCCCTCGTCTATGCCGCCCCGGGCGGGTTCTACGTGAGCATCGACGGGGAGCGCCTCAAGGGCCTCCGCGCCGAGAACAACGTGAGCCTGGGAGAACTCGCGCAGGCCATCGGCGTGAGCCGGCGCGCCATCGCCATGTACGAGGAAGGCATGGGTGCCATGGTCGAGGTTGCCGCGAAGATCGAGGAATTCTTCGAGGCCGACGTGGTCATGCCCGTGGACCCCTTCTCCTTCACGAAGGGGCCGCCGGATGTGGTGGCCGACCTCGGGGAACTCACGAACGCCCTCGAACGGGAAGTGTACACGCTCATGCGGACCGCGGGCCTCGATGTCCACCCCATCGGCCGGTCCCCGTTCAACGCCATCTCCCGGGACGACCGCATCACGATCCTCACGGGCATCGGCCAGGAAGCCCGCGACCTGCAGAAGAAGGCGGCCGCCATCGCGAACCTGTGTGATGTCACCGAGCGCATGGGTGCGTTCTTCGTGGAACGCCTCCGCGCAAGTGGCCGCGTCGAGATCGAGGGAACCCCCCTCATCTCCAAGGGTGAATTGTCGAGTTGCGCAGGCCCCGACGACATCCTCCTCCTCATCGAGGAGCGGCGCCGGGCGAAGCGCCCCGAGTGACGCGCGGCGCCCGGCAGGGCCGAAGTCGCGGGGATTCCGCGATCGCCACCCACCAGAAACCAATGCATGATCCGCGGGCGCGATCATCATCGAAACCTTGCGTTCGATCAGGACCCGATCCGGTGGCTGCCCGTGGAAAGACGTCCCTTCCGCGCGTCCAGCTCCAATGCGAGTTCGCCACCCAGGCTGTCGGCACGGACGCGGACCGTCCACGTGCCTGCGGGAGCGACCCGGATGACCTCGTCCTCGGATTGCTCCCCCGCGCCATTCATGGACCGCGCGAAGCGCTCCTTCCCGGTGGGGTCCGTGACGGAGACCCGGATTCCCGATGAGGCCCCTTCGACGGAAAACCCCACCGCGACGTCGCCGCCGGTCGTCTTCCAGTCCCACTCGTGGTTAAAGCCGGCCCCGGCTCCCTCCAGCGTGAACTCGAAGTAGTCTTCCTTGTTCGTGAGACCCTGCTCACCGGCGATGCAGCCGGCAAACACCGGCATGGCGGCGAGGGCCAGGACCGGCAGGCGTGCGAATCGGGCGGGTCGGGCACGTGAGGACTGGTGCATCATCGTCCATCCCTCCCGTCTCACGGCCACGACGGCATGTAGCCGCCGGTGGAATCCCGCTTCAGGTCCAGGACGAGCTGACCCCCGATGCCGTCCGCTTCCAGCGCCACGGTCCACGTGCCGGACGGCATGTTGTTCAAGGTCTTGGAGTCGGTGTTCTGGCCGCCGCCTGAAACACTCTTGGAATACACCGTGTTCCCGCTCGGGCCCTTCACGGTGACCTGGGCGTTCCCGGCGCCCCCTTGGACGGCGAACTCGACCTTGATGGTGCCGCCATCGGTCTGCCATGGCCACGATTTGTCGATGCCGCTCCCGCCGCCCTGGAGCGTGTAGCGGAAGTGGTTCTTGTCCGTCTTCGCGGATTCCTGGCCGCCGACGCACCCGGCGAGCACCACGGGAAGGGCGATGATCAGGAGCATGGCGGCGGCGCGGAGGGGGCCGGAACGTCCCATTGGGCTGCGAGTTGTTCCACGGGATTTCAAGGAACCGGTCGTACGAGGGGGCATGGCATCGCCGAGCGCGGGAGGGGGCCATGTCCGGATTGGAGGGGTCATCGAAG